>JALGZR010000031.1 GCA_025774805.1 bacterium | reverse complement strand
TCATCACCTCGTGCAGATCGACCGGCTCCCCGGCGACCATCCCCTTCGTGAGCGCACCGGCCTCGAGTTGAAGATCGTTGACTTCGGAGAGCGCGGTCTTCAGCGTCTCCCGGAAGTCGGGCGCCTCAGTCGGAGCCGGTGCGGGCCGCCCCAGCGGCGTGTACCGCAGCGGATTCGATCCATCGATACGCAGGTCGCTCATCTCCCCTCCTAGATCTCGAGGGCCTTTTTCAGCATCGTCTTGGTCGAGTTCAGCACCGTCACGTTCGCCTCGTACGCTCGGGTCGCGGCGAGGAGCTGGACCATCTCACGGATGATGTCGACGTTCGGGTACTCAACGTAGCCCTCGGCGTTCGCGTCGGGATGCCCGGGGTCGTACTCGAGCCGCGTCGGGGTGACCACGTCGATGGTCACGGAATGGTCGATCTCCTCCGGCCGATCGGCGAAGCTCGCCAGCCGGGTTTCGTCGAGATGACGCGGAGACGTCTTCGCCACATCGAGTTCGAGCGCGCGTTTCGCGGCGAGCAGCCGTTCGAACAGCCGAGGTGCCGCGACCGGCCCGGGAGAGGAGAGCGTGACCACTCGGCGACGGTACGCCCCGCCTTCCGGTGTGCGCGTCGTCTGCGCGTTCGCGATGTTCGCGCTGAGAACGTTCAGCCGCACGCGCTGGGCGGTGAGGCCGGCGGCGCTGACGTCGAACGCGCGGAACAGATTCCCGTCACTCATGCGGATCGTCCTTTCCTAGACGCTCGGCCGTCCGTGGATGGCCTTGCGCAGCCCCGAGTAGGCGCGGCGGACGAGGTCGGCCGACACCGTATAGCGCATCGTGTTCGCGGCGATGTCGGCCATCTCGCGGTCGATCTCCACGTCGTTCACCCCGGTGCCGGTCCACGCCGAGGCGGGATTGCGCCGCTCGAGGACGCCGCGCGGCAGGTCCTCCGCGGCTCCGAGGTGGCGCTCGTCCGTGCGCGCCACCCGCCCCTCCCCCGTGGTCCGGAGCGCGAGCTGGAGATCCTCCTCGAAGCGGACCTGCTCCGCGCGATAGCCCGGCGTCTCGGCGTTCGCGACGTTGCGCGCGTGAACCCGTCCCCGCTGGGCGTAGACGTCGAGCGCGCGCTTCTGCACGCGCAGGGCCTCGCTCGAGAAGAGAATGCGGTCGATCATGTCTATTCCTTTTCCGAGATGAGTCCGGCCTCGCGGTACTCCCGGAGCTTGTTTCGCATCGTGCGAACGCTGATCTCGAGGATGCGCGAGGCCCGCGTGCGGTTTCCGCCCACCGACCGGAGGGTCTCGAGAATGAGAGTCCTCTCCACGTTCCGCAGGGTGGCTCCGACCGGAACACTCCCGACCGTGGCGGTCGGGGTCGCCTCCAGGACGAGGTCGCCGGCGTCGATCACCCCCCTCTTGCAGAGAAGCAAAGCCCGTTCCAGCACGTTCTCGAGCTCTCGCACGTTGCCGGGCCAGGAGTGCCGGCGCAGGCGGTCCAGCCCTGCCGGGGTGAGGCGGGAACGCGGCAGCTCGTGCTCTTCGGCCTTGCGGTCGAGGATCGCGTGGACGAGGGGCTCGAGGTCCCCGGAGCGCGAGCGCAGCGGGGGCACGTCGATCCGCACCACGTTCAGCCGGTGGAAGAGATCGCTTCGGAAGCGCCCCTCGCGAACCTCGGTGGCCAGAACCCGGTTCGTGGTGGCGACGACGCGGGCGTCGACGGAGATGGCCGCGCATCCTCCCACGCGGCGGATCTCGCGCTCCTGGAGCGCTCGCAGGAGCTTCGCCTGGAGACCGGGCGGGATCTCACTGATCTCGTCGAGGAGGAGGGTCCCCCCGTGCGCCTCCTGGAAGAGGCCGCGCGTGGTGCGCACGGCTCCGGTGAACGATCCCCGCTCGTGGCCGAACAGCTCGCTCTCGAGAAGCCCCTGGGCGAGGGAGGCACAGTTTACCCGGACGAAGGGACGATTCTTCCGCCCGCTCCGGCGGTGGATCTCCCGGGAGAGAAGCTCCTTGCCGGTTCCCGTCTCGCCCTGGAGAAGCACCGTCGCCCGCGTGGGCGCGACCCGGTCGATGACCTCGAGCACGTCCTGCGTGAGAGGATCCCGGGCCACGAGGTGCACCTCCGCGGGGGCGTTCGTCGCACCGAGCACGTCCCGAGTGGTCTCCTCGATCAACTCGGGCAGGACCGGCTTCTCGAGAAAGCAGACGGCCCCGCCGCGCAGGAGCTCCTCCCGACGCCCCTCGCCCGCGTGCGCGGACATCAGGACCGTGGGGACCCGCTTCCCGGACTCCCGAATGCGGCGCAACAGCTCGGCCCCGTCGGCGCCGGGCATTCGCAGGTCGAGGAAGACGAGATCGAAGTCCTCCCGCTCCAGGAGGGAAGACGCCTCTTCCCCGTCGCGGGCGAGGCTCACGTCCCACTCGTCCGCCAGGGTTTCCCGGAAGAGGTCGAGCATCGTCCGCTCATCGTCGGCGACCAGGACGCGTCCGCGCTGAGTTCTCATTCGCTATCTCCGCGGAATCCGGACTCGGGCGATTGTGCCCCGCTCGAGCCGTCCGTACATGAGAGTGCCGCCGGCCGCCTCCACGCGCTCCGCCGTGACCGCGAGCCCGCGGCCCCTTCCCTTTCCCTTCGTGCTGAATCCGCGACCGAAGAGCACCGCGTCCGGCACGCGAGGCAGACCCACGCCGTCGTCCTCGACGAAGACGGTGACTCCGTCGAGATCGGAGCGGACAGTGACGGTCACGGTGCCTCCCGCCCCGCCGGCCTCCGCCGCGTTCCGGACGAGATTCGCGAGGATCTCCCGGAACCGGACCGCCGACAGAGGAAGCTCGATTCCGTCCGGCGCTTCGACGCGGAAGCGGACGTCCCTTCCCTGGGCGCGGTTCTCGGCGAGGGCGAGGCCGACGACCTCTTCCGCCACGCGACCGCAGTCGGCGGGGTCCTCCTGCGGATCGGCCGCCTCGCGGAGAACCCCTTCCGCCGCCTCGAGCCCGCGGATCATTTTCGCGAGAAGCCGTCGGGCGCGCTCCGAGTCCGCGAGGCGGGAGAGCTCGCGATCGAGGAGCGCGGCCAGTCCGCGCACTCCGCCGAGCGGATTCTTGATCTCGTGACAGAGATCCCGAACCCGCTCGCTCGCGTCCAGATCTCGCTGACCTCGTTCGGATTCGCGCGCCGCCCAGAGCTCGCGGTAGGCATCCTCCAGGACGCGGGCGCCCTCGTCGAACGTGCGCAGGACCCCGGAGAGGACGGCCTGCTCGTTCGGGCGCCGGGTGTCGCAGGGCGTCATCGCCGGAGCCCCCTCGAGGGAACCGACCCCGCGCGGTCGTAGGCGGCCGTTGCCCGGAGGGACGAGGCGTCCGTCGCGGTCGGGACCGTCGCCGGACTCCCCCAGGCCACGTTCCGGGAGAGGAGCGAACGGCACTCGGCCTCCAGCTCGAGCGAGCGTTCGACCCGGCGAGAGATCGCGTCGAGGAGGGAGAGCAGCTCCCGACAGGCGTCCGCCGGCAGGGACCGGCGCGCCCTCTTCCACCACTCCCGTGCCTCCACCGCCCTCTCCTCCTCGTCGCGAATCTCCCGCAGGAGCTCCCTCTTGCGTTGCAGAATTCCGTTCACCTCGACGATCGAGCCTCGCTCCTCGAGGATCCGCCGCTCGGACTCCGAAAGCGCCTCGATGGCCCGGTAGCGTTCCAGCAGCGTGCGGTACGTCTTCGTGAGGAGACTCCGCCAGTCGCAGGAACCAATCGGCCTGCGCTCCGAAGAACGTCTTCGGCCAGTTCTCGCGCGAGGCGCGGTAATGGCTCTTCGCCTCGTCCATTCGACCCGCCCGGCGCGCGAGGTTTCCGAGCTGGAGCTGCGTCCAGGAGGCCTCCTCCGGTGGGAGGTCGAGCCCCGCGGCCCTCCGATAGTGGGTCTCGGCGGCGCTGATGTTTCCGGTCGCCCAGAGACAATCCGCCTGGAGGATCAGGGCCGAGGAGAGGACGGCGGGCGGAGTGAACCGTCCCTCCGTGAGCGTCCGCGTGATCGACAGCGCGGTCTCCCGGTTTCCCTGCTCCCAGTGATAGCGGGCCAGGAGGAGCCGTCCGTGTGAGAGCTGCGGCTCCGACAGCTCGGGGACCACCCGCTCCAGGAGCGTCATCGCCTCCACGACGTGTCCGCACTCCCCGAGGAGCCGGGCCAGACGGAACCTCTCTCCTACCGCAGCTCCGGTCGGGTCGAGCGCACGGGCGAGCTCGGAGGCCTCCTCGCGTTTCCCCTGTTGGAGACGCAGCTCACCGAGGAAGAGAGAGTCGGCGAACGCGGTCGTCGTGTCCCGACCCTCCGACCTCAGACTCGTGACGAGCGCCTTCTCCGCTTCGGTGAGGATTCCCCTCGCCGCGAGCAGGAATGCGAGCTCCCGCCTCAGCCGGCAGCGCTCGGCCTCGGTTTCGACGGCCTGGATCCCGTCCACTCGGGTGCGCAGCGCGTGGATCCAGAGGACCAGCTCCTCGAACTCGGCCTTGTTCTCCGGCGTCTCGACGCGGGCGGAGTTCGGAGTCGCCAGCCCGATCGGAGGCGGAGGAGCCGACGGAACCGGCGCCTCGCGCTCTCGGCCGGCATCCGCCGTCGGTCGCCCTTCGGCGCTCTCCTCCGCGTCTTCCGAGGGAGCGGACGCGACCTCGAGCGCCCGGGGACTCTCCTGCCGAACGGATCGGTACGGTTTGCGGACGAGCGCGGGGTCGGTGGGTGACACCGTCGGCGCATCGGACGCGAGGATCTCGGCGGCCGGAGCGTCGACCGTGGAGGTCGCGGGCTCACCCGCGGCCGTCTCGGTCTTCGCCGCCCTCTCCGGCCGGGAGCCGGTCTCCCGCGCCACCGGGTAGAGGTCGACGACGACTCGCGCGGGACCGGTCAACGGGAACAGTTTGGCGCGCAGCGGCGGACCCGCGCCCACGATCCGGACGATGATGTCGGACGCCTCCCGACCGAACGTCACCCGGTCGACGAGATCGTCTCCGACGGACATCACGCTTGGAGCCGTTCCGGGCGCGGTCGCGAGCAGGCGGATCTCGTGCTCTCGGCCCGGCGCCGACTCTGCGGGACGGTACTGCACGACCCGGTCGGTCTCGAAGACGATCCGGGTCGCTCCCTTCGGGGTCCGACCGAAGCGGGTCTTCACGATTCGAGCGGAGGGCTCCTCTTCACCGTCTCGCGCGACGTCCGCCGCCCGACCCGAGACAAACGGGGTCACGGTGAGGGCGAGAAGCAGCCCGGCGAGCAGACCTCGGCGAAGGCCACGATATCGAAGCATCGGCGATCTTCCTCCCGGAAGTCGGGTTCGATGCTTCGGATTGCAAGCCGAGGGCCAAGATCGGCAAAACCTGCTCGCTGCGGAAAGGACGCTCCTCGGGAGGATTTGCGGCGCTCCTCCGCCCCCTCCTGGCGGTGGTGCGCGGGCGGGATCCGCGTCGGGCGGGGGCGGATCCCCCGAAGAGACGCGGAGGATTGCCTAGGATTTGGTCGAAGTGACCGAAATCTGACCAGGGGGTGGAGGCATTCCGTCCACTGTGTCCTCGAGCAGGCGGGCCGACCTCTCGTCCTCGAGGCGCTGTGCGGCCTGGAGCTTGTCCCGGAGCGTCTGCCGGGAGATGCCGAGGCACTTCGCGGCCTGCGACTTGTTGCCCCCGAAGTGCTCGAGCGTCCTACGGATGTAGGCCAGCTCGACCTCGCGCAGCGGACGCGGAACGAACTCCCGCTCCTCGCCCCGCTCCGGAGCCGGCTTTCGGGGAGCCACCTCGATCGGGAGATGACTCGCCAGAATGATGTCGGCGGACTCCAGAAGGATGGCGCGCTCGACGACGTTCTTGAGCTCGCGCACGTTTCCCGGCCAGTGGTACGCCCTGAGAAGCTTGCGGGCGTCCTCGTCGAATCCGCGGACCGTGCGGTTCAGCTCGAGGTTGAAGTGCTGCACGAAGTAGCTCGCCAGGATCGGGATGTCCTCGACCCGATCGCGAAGCGGCGGGATGTCGATCGGAACCACGTTGAGCCGGAAGAAGAGATCCTCCCGGAAGCGTCCCTCCTGCGCGTCCCGCTTCAGATCCCGGTTCGTGGCGGCGACGATCCGGAGGCCGACCTCGATGTCCTGCACTCCCCCGATCCTCCGGAAGGTTTTCGTCTCCAGGACGCGCAGCAGCCGCGCCTGCAGGCCCATCGGCATCTCTCCGATCTCGTCGAGGAAGAGAGTGCCCGTGTTGGCGATCTCCAGAAGCCCCCGCTTCCGCTCGCGCGCGTCGGTGAACGCTCCTCGCTCGTGTCCGAACAGCTCGCTCTCCAGGAGGTTCTCGGGGAGCCCCGCGCAGTTGATCGCCAGGAACGGACGGCGCTCCCTTCCGTGGGACTGGTGATGAATCGCCTTGGCGACCAGCTCCTTGCCCGTCCCGCTCTCTCCCTGGATGAGCACGGTGGACGCCGTGCTCGACACGAGCTTGTCGATGATGTCGACGACGGCCGCCATCGAGGCGGAGTTCCCCACGATGAAGCGATCGCTTTCCCGGCTTCCGATGCGGATCTGGCGCGTGGTCCTCGCCTCTCTCGCGGTCTCGACGTTGACCATCGCGTCGGCCACGAGCGCGATGACCTTCTTCAGCTCGAACGGCTTCGGCAGGAAGTAATAGGCGCCCCGCTGGATCGCGTCCGACACGGAGTCGGCTTCGCCGTAGGCCGACATCATGATCACGATGCAGTCCGCGTACCGGCGTTGGATCTCTTGCAGGACGTCCATCCCGTCCCGCCCGGGAAGCCGCACGTCCAGGAAGACCAGGTCCTTGGGCTCCTTGCGGAGGCTCTCGAGACACTCCTCTCCCGAGTTCACGTCCTCGACCCGGTGCCCCTGCTCCTCGAGGGCGAGACGGAGAGACCAGCGAAGGTTCTTTTCGTCGTCGACGATCAGGATGTGCGCCATGGATTCCCTCCCGTTTCGGGCCGGGAAGCGGCCCTTCGGACGGGTAGAGTGACGACGGCCCGCGTGGCCCCGTCGGATCCGCTCTCGACCCGGAGAGTGCCCCCGTGCTGGCGGAGGATGTTCTGGGAGATGGAGAGACCGAGTCCCGTCCCTCCCGGCTTCGTCGTGAAGAAGGGATCGAAGATGCGATCGCGAATGTGGGTGGGGACGCCCTCTCCCTGATCCCGCACGACGATCCTCACCCCCGATTCCCCGTCCGTCGTCTCCCGCTCCGCCGAAAGCCGCACCTCGCCGCCCTCCGGGGTGGCTTCGATCCCGTTGAGCAGCAGGTTGAGGAGAACTTGCAGAATCTGGTCACGATCCGCAAGGGGACGCGGCACGTCAGGCGTCTCGTCGACCCGGATCGTGACTCGACGATCCGCCGCTCGACCTTCGGCGAGCCGGCGTGCACGGTCGAGGACTCCGGGCACGTCGAGTGGACCGAGGCGAGGTCGGGGCGGCTTCGCGAACTGGAGCAGACTGCCCACGATCCGATCGAGTCGGGCGGTCTCCTCGAGGATCACGTCGACGAAACGATGCAGCTCGTCATCGGACTCGATGCGATTGCGGAGGACTTCCGCGGTGGTCCGGATCCCCGCGAGGGGGTTGCGGATCTCGTGCGCCACTCCCGCGGACAGTCGGCCCAGCGCGGCGAGCCGATCCGCCTTGCGCATCTCCGCCTCCACCTGCTTGCGCCAGGAGAGATCGGAGAGGAGAACGAGGATTCCCTCCCCTCCTCCCTCGAGGAGCGGAGAGATCCGCACCGAGACGGAGACGTGGCGTCCCCCCGGCCAGGTCACGTACGTCTCGTGGTCGTCGAGCGCACGCCCGGTGCGCGCGGCCGCCGCGAGAAGCTCGCGAAAGTGGGGATCGTCGGGAAACGCCTCGTCCAGGGTCCGATCCTCGAGGGAGGACGGGGGACGTCCCAGGATCGACTCGCAGGCGGGGTTGCTCAGGAGGATTCGCCCCCGGCCGTCGACGCGCAGCAATCCGCCGCGCAGCGTCTGCACGATGCGCTCGCTCTGAGTCTGTCGCGACACGAGGTCCTCGGCCCGGATGCGCGCCTCGATGCCCTCGCCCAGGAGGGATCGCACCGATTCCAGGAACCGGTCGCCGAGACCCCGGTGGATCGGCTCTCCCCGGCGCAGCACGACCACGACGCCGACTTCGACGTCGTTCGGCGCTCCGAGCGGGATCCACCATCCGTCGGTGCCCTTCCGCGTGGACGCCCGGGGTCCGACGACGCTCGATCCCCCGTCTCGCTCGGGAACGATGCCGAGCGCGTTTCGTCGGGAGATCCTCCACTGTCCCCAGAGGGACCAGGTCCCGTCGCTTCGGCGGGCGATCGCGACGCCGGAGGCGCTGAGGACGCCGCCGAGCACCTCGGCCAGTCGGGCGGCGTAGGTGTCCTCCGGACCGGGGGCGGCGAAGAAGCGGGTGAGGGACTGGAGTCGACCCAGCTCCTCGACCTCGCGCGAGAGCGAGACGTTCGTGCCCCGCAGGGCCTCCGCCTGGGCCAGGACGAGCTTCGCGAATCGACGCCGCTCCCCCTCCAGGCGCTCGTTCGACAGACGGAGATCTTCGAGAAACGAGTCCGACTCGTGGAGGAGCCGCCGGCGGTCGAGCAGATCCGCGATCGTGGCCAGGACGTCCGTCCCCTCGTCCCCCCAGGGAACGGCCCCCCGCAGGGACTTCCCTTCGGTCCCGAAGACGACGATCGAGCCGGACTCGCGCCCGGCCGACGAGGCCTGCGCGATCCAGAGATCGAGGTCGGGGCACGCCTCGTCCACCACGACGACGTCGGCGTCGCGAACCTCCTCCTCGCCCGGGGAGGAACAGAGACGCAGATCGGCCCGGTCGGACAGGAGCGGAGCCCACGTTTCGGCGGAGTGCCTCCGCTCTTCCCGGGGGGAGACGACCGCGACCCGCTCCCGCTCGGTCATGCCTCCTCCTGCTCGGGGTCGACCGGTCTCTCCTGGACCGCGCGCTGCAGGAGGTAGATGTAGCGGGTGATGCGGTCCTGAGAGGCCTCGTCGATGCGGAGGAACTCCACGGCGAGAAACCACGTCGCCCGGGCCCCCGGCGAGGCCCGTCCGGCGTCCCGGATGACCTCCACCCGCACGGGCACCGGAGGTCGCCCGTCCGGAAGGTCGAGACTCAGATCGAGGATCGAGCCCTCCGGGTAGAGCTCGGGGGACTCGAGGAGCAGTCCGCCTCCGCTGAGGTTCACCGAGACCCCGCGGGCCGGAGGACCGGGGGGAGGCGTTCCGGGGAGGGGCGAGACCGGATCGATCTCCAGCGGGATGTTCGCTCCGAGGCGGAAGAAGCTGCGCCGCTGGACGCGGCGCGCCTTTCCGTCCGGAGGGGAGATGAGCACGGTGGGGATCGGTCCGGGATACCTCTCCAGGATCCGGCAGTCGTACTCGTAGTGGGCTTCGTTGCGGGTGAAGTGGACCCGGAGCGGCTCGCCCGGCGGAATGGGGAGGATCGAGCCGCGGAACGAGGGGGCGTAGACCTTGAAGCCCTCTTCCCTCTGCTCCAGGACCTTCGTGACGTACGATCCCTCGAAGGCGCCGGTGGGGATCGCGAGAAGAATCCTCTGGTTGACCGTCGGCGACGGTCCCGGCCCCTCCGGTCCGGTTCCGTTCACGAGTTCCCCTCCTTCCCCACCACCTCAAGCCCTCTCGGACGCGAAGCTAGCAACGGTCAGCCGCGGGCGTCAATCCACTTGGCCGCGCGGGGAGCCCCGCCTCCGTAGGCCGCGAGCCCCCGGCGCGCCTCCTCGAGACGGGAGAGCTCCTCCTTCGCCTCCTCCCGGAACGCGGCGAGGTGGAGCTCCGCCTCCCGGTCCAGGTTCAGGATGGCCTCCAGCAGCTCGCGGCGACGGCGGGTCTCGTCTCCCCCGGCGGGCCGCCGGTCCGGACCGGGCTGGCCCCAGTTCGCGACGAGCCCCCGGCGTTCGGCCAGGAGCGCATCCATCCGGGGCAGGTCGCCGTCCCGGGCGGCGTCGCGGAACTCGCAGGCCAACGAGTGAAAGTGCTCGAGACGCCCGAGCCCGGTTGCGCCGGCCACCGCTCAGCCCCGCAGGTCGACGCCGGCCGTACGTCCGGCGGCGGGAGCGCTCTGACGCGCCGCCTCCGCGGGCATCTCCTGCCAGGCCGAACGGAGAACGCCGAGAACCTGAATCGCCTCCTCCAGTCCCGCGTCCCGGTTCTCGGTGATCGACGTGTGGATCCGATCGAGTGCGAACAGATAGATTCGGAGGAGATTCCGGGCCATCTCGCCCGCCTCGAAGTTGAGGGAGATCATGAGACCTCCGACGACCGACCGGGCGCTTCCCAGTGCCTCGAGGGCCGGTTCATCTCTCTCGAACGCCCGCACCGCCTCGTCGAGATAGCGCCCGGCCGCCTCGAAGAGCCGGATGATGATCTGCCGGGGACTGGCCGTCCCCAGGTCCACGGATCGATACGTGTCGATGGATGCGCTCATGAAACCCTCGCGCTCGCCTTTCTAGGTTTCCGTCAGGCCGAAGCCGCCCAGGGATCGCATCGCTTGGAGCTGCGAGCTCAGAAATAGGCTCTGATTCTGAAGCTGTCCCAGGGTGGACTCCAGTTCGGCGTACCGGCGTTGCAGAGACGCCCGGTACTTCTCCAGCTGTTCCATCCTCACTTCGATGTCGCGGTCGTAACGATCGATCTGCGCCCGGAGACTCGTTCCCATCCGGGCCAGGGTCCCCTCGTTCGCGTCGGTCAGCGTCGCGAGAGCGCGCGTCAGGGATCGAGCGTGCCCTTCGGTGAAGGTCGCGGTCACCGTGGCCGGAACGTCTCCCTCGGGGAGAAGGATCTGGAACCTCGCTCCGGCCAGGTCTTCCAGTTCGTCCGGCACGGTGATCACCCTTCCCTGCCCCGTCACCGATACGCCGTCGACGGTCGCGATCAGGTCTTCGCCGGCGAACTCGATGCTGCTGACCGAGGAGAGCCCCAGATCGGAGAGGAAGCTTCCCCCGCCGCCGGGCTGGAGACGGATCGTGCCGTCCGACCCGTACCGGTTCGAGGTGAAGACGAGCTGTCCGGTGGTGCCCGATCCGGCTTCGAATACGACCTGAACTCCGAGCTGTCCGAGGTCGTCGCTGGCCTCGATCGCGTTTTGGATGGCCCCGGCGAGGCTGTCCCCGTCCGAGTACGTGCCGTGCGCGACGGTCAGCACCTCCGAGAGCCGTCCGTCGATCGCGATCTGGAAGGAGTCGTTCGAGGCGTCGATCGTGAGACCGCCGGCCCCCAGATCGAAGAGATCCCCGGTGACGGTCGCCCGGGTCGCGGCCTGCGTGACCGAGATCGCGACCTCCCGTGCGGCGAGGTCGGCCCCGTCGGGAGCTCCGAGGAACTCGATTCCCTCGAGATCGAAGGAGGCGTTCACCCGGAAGAGATTCGCGACCGCTTCGAAGTCCTCCTCCAAGGCCGCGTGCAGGTCGTCGGAGTCGATCGAAAGTGTTCCGTCCGCCGTCGACGAGATCCCCATGGCCGCCAGCGAGCGGAACGTCGCATCCCCGGCGAGGCCCTCGATCGCTCCGAAGAGCTCGGAGCGGAGGTTGCCGGCGATCATCGTGAGTGTTCCGCTCCCCATGAGCACCGGGCGGGTGCCGATCTCCGGATCGTAGCGGAACTGGTCGTTCACGAATCCCACCGCCGTGTTGTAGCGGTCCACGAAGTCGGCGAGAGCCGACTCGACCGCTTCCGTATTCCTCGCGACGGTCACCGTCACGCTCGGGTCCTGGGTCTGCTGGGATCGGAGCACGGTGATGTCGACACCCTCGATGACGTCCTCGAACACGTTCGTGGGCGACTTCAGCTCGAGACCGCCTTCCCCCCCGAAGTGGAGGACGGCGTCCTGGGCTTCGCGCACCGTTTCGTCGAATACGGGATCGGTTCCCCCGGTCAGGGTGGAGGTCACGCTGATCGCGTTGGTCACCCCCGTCTCGTCGGCGGTCAGGACGATCGTGTAGGAGTCCGCCCCCGCATCGACGCTGCGGACGAGCGACGCCGTCGCCGCGAGGTCGCTGTTGTTGATGAGCTCGACGAGGTCCTCGGCCGAGACGTCCGAGCTCACGGTGAGGTCCGTCGTGTCACTCCCCACCGTGATGGAGAGCGTACCGCTCCCCACGAGCTCGGTCTTCGCATCGAAGGCCACCGACCGGACCTGGTGGGCCTGGGCGAGGCTCCCGACGAAGAACTCGTACGAGTCGAGCACCGCGTCTGAGTCCGCCGTGACCTGGAGAATCTCCTCGTCGCTGGTCGTGACGTGGGGGGTCTCCCAGAGCGAGGAGCGGGTGAGACGATCGCTCTCCACCTTCAGAGAGACGAGGATCGCCTCGAACGACTTCCACGCACTGAGCTGAGCCGTCTTCTCGGCCTGCCGCGCCTCGATGAGGCGAACGGTGGCGGAGCGTGATGCGACCAGGGCGTCGATGAGGCTGGTCGTGTCGACCCCGGAGACCAGCCCCGCGATGTAGTTCGTGCTCATGATTCCCCCCATCCCCGCCCGGCACTTCGGCCGGGAGAGGCCGGGCCGCTATGTCGTCTCATCGATGAAGAGCCCGACCATTTCCCGGATTCGGACCGCGAGGTCCAGGAACTCCTCCGGGGGCTGCGTCCGAATGACCTCTCCCGTTTCCCGCTGCACGATCTCGACCATGAGCTGTCCCGAGCCGTCGTGCACCCGGAAACCCAGGTCCTGATTCAGCGCCTCGATGTCCGCGGCGGCGACCCGGACGACCTCCTCGAGCCGTTCCCGCGTCACCTTGCGATCGGGACGCGTGAGGCGGTCGGTCTCGTCGCGGGCGTTCTGGATGTCCCCGGCGATCTCCTGAGGCGTCGCCGTCACCCTTCCTCCGCTCACTCCCTTCGTCCCGGCGGCACCCCGCTCCCCCGAGGGAGGGACCCGGGGGACCCCTCCGGTCAGGTTCGCTCCCGGCTGGGAGACGGGTTGAGTGCTCATGGCGAACCTCCGTCAATCGGGGCGAGTCGGGAGGAGGGCCGTGAAGGACCCTCCCCCCGAAGCTGCTGACTACCCGATCAGACGGAGAACCGTCTGCGGAATCTGGTTCGCCTGCGCCATCATGGCGACACCGGTCTGGGCGAGAATCTGGAGCTTCGTGAACTCCGCCATCTCGAGGGCCAGGTCGGCATCGCGGAAGGTCGACTCCGCCGAGGAGAGGTTCTCCGCGGCGATCCGCAGGTTGGCCAGGTTCGACTCCAGCGTGTTCCGCTGAAACGCACCGAGCTCGGCCCGGGCGCTCGACACCGCGTCGATCGCATCGTCGATCAGGAGCAACGCGTCGGCCGCCCCCTGCGCGGTGGTCACGTCGATCTCGTTCAGGTTCGAGAAGTTCGAGATGTTGGCGACTCCCGTCCCGAGTTGAGACGCCTCCATGTCCTGAACGCCGATCTTCACGCTCTGTCCGAAGTTCGCTCCGACCTGGAAGACGAGGGCGTTGTCCAGCACCGAGATGCTGCCGCTGCCCGCCGTCACCCCGCTGCCGAAGACGACGCTGAGCTGACCGCCCGAGGCCAGTCCGGACTGGACGGTACCGGCCACGTCGGAACGCATCGTGACCGAGTCCCCGTTGTCGAGGGAGACGTCGAACGTCGCCGAACTGACGCTGATTTCCAGCGTCGCGCTGGCGAACGCCGCCTGGGAGGTCGCCGCCGTATCGAGAACGAGCTGCCCGCCGAGACCGTCGGTCAGCGTGATCGTGCCCGCGGTGTTCGAGAGCTCCTGGGTCTCTCCGGCACCGAGCTGGATCGTGGCGGTGGTGCCGTTGGATCCGGTCAGAGTGCTCATCCCGAGGTCGGCCCGCGTGATGTTCGTCCCGTCGACGGTGATGGCGATCTGCTGGGTACCACCGACGTCGGCCGTCTCGACCTTGAGCGACCCGTCGAGTCCGACGGAAGCCACGAACAAGGCCGTGCCCGCGTTGATCGCGTCCGCGATGTTCTGGGCGGTATTGACGGTGTCACTGGCGAACGTGATGCCCGCAGAGTTCGTGCCGTCCGTCACGGTCATGATGGCGCCCGACTCGATGATCGTCTCGCCGAGCGTCTGGTCACTCTCAATGAACGCGGAGGTCGCCGCCCTCACGGTCACGATGTGGGTTCCGGCGGTCAGGCCCGAAGGGGTCGGATCGACGGTGTTGTCCAGCCCCGCGTTCGAGGCCGTGACCTCGCTGACGTAGCTACCCGCGGCCGCCGTCACGTTCGCGACGGTCAGCGTGTGGGTCCCGCTGGCCAGCGTGGAGTTCGACGCCTGCGTCAGGCCGATGGCGGCCCCGCCCAGAGTGTAGACCTTGTTGTCGGTCGACCCGTCCAGGAGGTTCTTCGTGCCGAACTGCGTGGTGTTCGCGATCCTCGTGATCGTGTCGAGAGAGGACTGGATCTGCTGCTGGTCGGCGTTCAGCGCCGTCTCGTCGTTCACGCCCTCGTTGGCGGCGTGGATCGAGAGCTCGCGCATCGTCGTCAGCAGGTTGTGAATCTCGTTCAGAGCGGCCTCGGCCGTGTTGATCATCGACATGGCCTGCTCGGAGTTCTCGACCGCTTGGTTCAGGCTGGCCACCTGAGCCCGCAGCTTCTCCGAGATCGAGAGCCCCGCCGGATCGTCGGCGGCGGAGTTGATCCGCAGTCCGGACGAAAGCCGCTCCAGGGACCGGTTCATCCGGAAATCGTTGTTCGTCAGGTGGCGCCAGGCGTTCAGCGCTCCCCGGTTGTGGTTGATTCGGAGACTCATTTCTGGGAAACCTCCGTGTTCCTCTGATCGGCACGCGGGCTTCCGTGCCCGCGCTCCTCACCCCCCGGCCGGCGGGAGCCGAACCGGCCCCGCGCGTAAGCACGGGACGGGGGAGGTCGAAGGGTGGATCCCCTCTGGCGGAAAGATCGACGAATCAAGCCGTGTGCTTGAGGAATTTTCCCCTCCTCCGAATCGGAGGCGCGGTCGGGGCCTGCCGGAGGCCGCCGCACGGGCCGCCTAGTGGACGGTTTCCAGGGCCTGGAGGCCCTCGCTGGCCTCCACGAGACCGGGATCGAGCCGGAGGGCCTCCTCGTACCCCAGACGGGCGGCCGCGGGGGCCTCGAGATTCCGATAGCAGTCCGCCAGGCGCTTCACGATCCGGGCTTCGGCTCCCCATCGCTTCAAGTGGTTTTCGAAGGCACCGACCGCTTCCATATACCGCCCAATGCGATAGAGGGCCTCACCCGAGAGCGCCTCGGTTCCCCTGGGGAGGGGCCGGCCGACACAGGCGCCCACCGCCTCGGCCAGGTGGTCGAGGCACTCGGTGAGCCGTCCCCCCTCCAGGAGGCTCGCGGCGAGGCCCACCCGCGTCTCGGGGTTGTCCGCGACGGAGAGGGCCCGCTCGTAGTGCCTCCGCGCCTCGTCCAATCGGCCTCCGCGAAGCGCGATGTGACCCCGGTGGAGCGACGCCGCCCAGGCCCCGGGATGGAGCGCCAGGGCCCGCTCGTAGAGGGCGTCCGCCTCGGCGTCCCGACCCTCCTGAAAAGCCAGGGTGGCTCGCAGGAGGCAGACCTCGCCGGCGTCCTCGTGCCGGTCCTCCAGCCCGTCGAGCACTTCCCGAGCCTCGCGCAGGGCGAAGGCCCCGATGAGCGCGCGGGCCAGGGCGCGGCGGGCGGCGCGGTCCTCCGGCTGATCATCGAGGATTTCCCGGTAGAGAGCGGCCGCGTCCGCCGGTCGGCAGAAGATCTCCTGCAGCTCCCCCATCTCCAGACGGATGGCCCGACCCAGGCCGGCCACCGGCAGCGGGAGCAGCGTGCACCGCACGGGGGCGGCGCGGGCCACCTCCAGGTCCCGCAGCGCTCCCGTGAGATCACCGGAACGGCGGAGCGCGTCGGCCCGGAAGAACCGCACGATGGGGTCGTCCGGCACGCGCTCGACCGCCTCGCCCAGGATGCGGAGAGCTTCGTCCGCACGCCTCCTCCCGTACTCGATGCGCGCCCACGTGACGGCGGCGGACTGGATGATCTCGGCCGGCGTCTCGGGGGGCGGACTCTCGACGCACCGGCGGGCGGTCGCGAGGGCCTCCTCTATCTCCCCGCACATCGTGGCCGCCTTGACGTAGTGCAGGAGAACGGAGACATCGTTCTCGCGGCCCCCGGCGATCTCCCGCCGGAGCATCTCGAAGTTCCTCCGGGACTTGCGAGCGACTTCCCCCGGATCCACGTACCCGGTGTGCCGAACGGTCACGTCGAGCTTCTCCACCGGAGTCCCCGTGGCCGCGAGCCCGGGCAGGATCTGCTCGTGGATCCGTCCTTCGAAACGGTGCTCGGGGCGGGAGGGGAAGACCCGGAGCTGCCAACAGGAGGAGACCGCATTGGGGTCGGCGCTCTCGTTCACGAGCAGGAGCATGAGCCCCGTCTGGGGGCGCGCGAGGGCCTCTCGCCGCACGGACGAGAGGGCTTCCCGATCGATGCGGTCGTCGGCGTCGAGCCAGAGGACGTGCGAGGTCCGGACTTCCTCCAGCCCCCGGTTGCGGGCCTTTGCGAAGTCGTCTTCCCACGGCGCCGCGAACACCCGGGCTCCCCGGGAGCGAGCCAGGTTCACCGAGCCGTCGGACGATCCCGTGTCGACGATGACGACGTCGTCGGCGACGTCGACCAGGCCGGGCAGGAGCTCCCGGAGGTTGCTCTCTTCGTCCCGGACGATCATCGCGACGGTGAGTCCGGCCGCGGACATGATGGGGCCCCTTTGCGAAGGGTGGGTTTCGATTCCGTTTCTTTGGTCTATCGGGCGTTCGCGCGGGGAAGTTTTGCGCGAATTGGGGCCAGGTCAGTCTTTTTTGCGGTCGATCCACCGCGCCAGGGACGCCGGATCGGCGGCGGAGCGCCGCGCCGCCTCCATTTCGGCGAGGATCAGTTCCCGGATCTCGCCCCGGTCGACGCGGACCTCACGGGGGGCGTCGATCCCGAGCTGGACCTGATCGCCCCGGATCGCGAGCACCTTGACGGTGACGCCGTCGCCGATGGAGATCCATTCCCCGGTGCGGCGGGTCAGGACGAGCATGCCGGAGAAGAGCGGTCGCTCCGCGCGGCCCTGGGGTCGTAACGAATCGGATGCGACTCGTCGGGAGAGACGCGCTGCACTCCCGTCCGCCTCCGGAGCGAGAGGACGATCGGTCCCTTCAGGTTCAGAGTCAGGGCGGTGTCGTCGGACGGCAGGACGACGGGCACGAGGATCTCCAGGTGATCCGGATTCTCGTCCGCCAGGGGCGTGAGATCCCCGGGGGTGAGGGCGAGCCGGTACCCGGGCACGAATGCGCACGGGTCCACGAGAACGAGTCCGAAGGAGGCGTCGTCCGCGGAGCAGAGAAGCCGAAAGGGCTCGGCCCCGCGGAGCGGGAGAAGCGCGAACCGCCGGTAGTCGGGAAGACCGATCAACCCCTCGGGGAAGTCCCAGAGTTCGTCGGCCTCCACCACCTCCCCGTTCGCCAGAGGATGCTCGATTCGAATCGTGGACTGCGCAGACTCACCCATCGGATCACCGGATGTAGTTGAAGAGATTCACCCCGAGGAGCTGGGTCCCCGAGGCCAGTGAGGCATTGTACACGGTTTCGGCCTTCCTGAGCTGGAGAACCGCGAGGGCCAGATCGGTGTCCTCCACGTCGGAGAGGCGGATCGTGAGGTCCACGGTCTGGTCGTCGAGATTCGCGGCCACGGCCAAGACCTGACGGGCGCGGGCTCCGTACGTCCCACGGACGCCCGCCGTCCGCTCGATCGCGGTCGTGAGGGCCTCGATCATGGAGTCGATCCTGTCCGCATCCCTGCCTTCGAGGGCGTCGGCCGCATCTTCCAGAAGCTGGAAGAGATCCCTCGCCTCCCCCACGCCGGCGATTCCCAATTCCATCGCGCTCGTGCCAGCCCCGTCGTCCGAGACGGAGAGCGACGTGTGCAGCCGTGTGCTGCGGAGGGACAGGTAGGCGTCCTCCAGGGTGGCCCGGATCCCGAGGTCCCGCCCGTCCGGCGTACGGGCCGTGTTCAGCATGTCGATGAGGTCCCCGACCGTGTTCGCCTCGGTCGGGTCGATCACCGCGAGACGTTCCTCGCCGTCGGCGTTGTTGCGCACCGACCACGTCCCCGGGGGCAGCCCCGCGCCCCGGAGCAGGAGGGCGATCGCCGTGTTCTCGGTCACGGCGGGATCGAGATCCACTCCGGTGATCGTCCCGGTCTCGGACGTGGTGGCGAGGCCGAGGGCCCTGGCGAAGTTCCCATCGACCGCGTCCTCCACCCGGAACGAGGATCCGCCCCCGGTGTCGGTCAGCTCGATCGTGCTTCCGTCGGCCGAGAAGGAGGCGACAATGGCGGTCCCCGCGTTGTTGATCGCGTCGACGACCTGCCCGAGGTTCGTGGCGGACATCAGGTCGAGCGTGGCCGAGACGTCGTTCGAGTCGGTGATGCGGATGTGCCCGGGCGTGACCCCCCGGCCGCCGAACAGATCGGCGAGCTCCGTGATCCGGGAGACGGACGGGTCGAGATCGACGGATCCGAGGATGCGGGACGGGACGGTCTGAAACGCTCCCGGACCGGTGAGGTTGATGACGACCCGGAGGCCGGGACCGAGCTCCTCGACGATGTCCCCCATGTCTCCTTGATAGACGAGACGGCCTCCGTGCTGGACGTAGGCCGGTGATCGCGTCTGCTGTCCCGCGAACAGGTAGCGCCCGCCGACGGAGCGATTCGCGATCAGAAGTAGCTCTTCGATCATCGCCCGCAAGTCCCTCACGAGAGCTTCCGTGCCGACCCCTTCCGACGGAGCGTTCATCCCCTCTAGCACGATCTCCTTTGCCCGGGAGAGCAGGTCCGAGATCTCCTGGAGCGAGCTTTCGGTGAGGCTCATGTGCGCGGTGGCGGAGGAGGCGTTGTCCCGGTAGGCCTCCGTCAGGCGGATGTCGGTGCGGAGCGCCAGGATCTTCTGCAGGTCCTGGGGGTCGTCCGACGGACGAAGGACCTTTCTTCCGGAGGCGATCCGCTCCTGCCACCAGGCCATGTCGGAGAGAGTCCGGGCGGAGCGGGCCAAGAAGTTCCGTACGATCAGGTTCTCGGTCACGCGCACGATGTCACCTCCGCTCCCGACCCAACGATCGGGCTACATTGACAGGATCGTCTCGGTCAGCTCGTCCACCATCGTGATGATCTGGGCCGCCGCCTGATAGGATCGTTGGAAGCGCATCAGATTCGCGGCTTCCTCGTCGAGCGATACGCCGGAGATCGACTCCCGCTGGGCCCGGAAGGCGTCGACCACCACTCCCTGGGCTCTCGCCTGGTTCTCCGACTCCCGGGCCCGCGAGCCGACGTCCACCACCATCGATCGCAGCATCGAGACCACGCCCGCAGGCTCGTTGCGCAGAGCGGCGATGTCGAGCGCAATCGAGTTGTCGGCCGAAGCCCCCGTGGTCCCGGTGACGACCCGGGCCGAATCCGCCAGCAGCGCCGGGTGGACGGCGATGGAGCCCGCCGCCCGGGTGACTCCCAGCTCCTCTGCCGTCTCGATCACGAAGAACGGCACCGTGGGGTCACCGAACGGATCGACCCCCTGCGCGTGGATCGCGTTCACGTTCTCGGCGAGCTCGAAGGCGAACTCGTCGAGTCGACGGATTATGGCGGCCAGATCCTCATCGCGAACCCGGATCAATCCCTCGATGCGTCCGTCCATCTCTCCCAGCGAGAGCTCACGCCCGTACAGGGATGGCTGATCATTGAAGGCGGGATCGAAATAGATCTCGGCCATCGTCTCCTGCTGCAGATAGACCCGGCCGCCGATCCGAACCGTCGCCGTACCGTTTTCCTCGACCATCGCGCTGGCACCGACCAATTCCGCGAGCTCTTCGACCAGCGCATCGCGGCGGTCCTCCAGATCGGGCGGGATATTGCCGTCGCGCTGAGAGACGAGAATGGTCCGGTTGAGAAGCTGGAGCTCTCGCGTGACGCGATTCGCCTCGTCCACCGTCCGGGCGATCTCCCCGGTGATCGCCGCCTGCTGGTCGGCGATCCGCGATCGGGCGTTTTGGATGGCGTCGGTGAGGGAAACCGCCAGACGCACGACCGATTCCCGCGCACCGGGGTCCTCCGGGTTCGAGGCCAGGTCGTCCCAGCCGTCGAAGAACTCGTCGAGAAGCGCGGTCAGCCCTGCGTCCGACGGTTCCCCGAAGGCGAGCTCGGAACGGGAGAGTTGATCGGCCCGCGACTCGTAACGGGAGAGTATCGGGATCTCCCGCTGGATCGCGTACTCGATGAATCGGTCCTCCACGCGTTGCACGCTGTCGATGCGCACCCCCGTTCCCAGAGCCCCGAAGACGGTCCGCTCGGGAGGGTTGGGGCGCAGGTCGACCCGCTGGCGGTGATAGCCTTCGGTTCCGGCGTTGGCCACGTTGTGGCCGGTGGTGTTGATCGCCGTCTGGTACGACAGCAGCGATCGAGTGGCCAGATTCAAGATCCCGAAGAGACCCGGCACGCGACGTCTCCTCTCCCGCCCTCAGGCGAACTGATTGATGCCCGGCTTCCCGACCCGGTCGAGGGTTCCCACCCGTCGATGGAGGGAGATCCGCGCGTCGACGAGAGCTCCGTTGCGCTCGATCACGAGCCGGTGGGCCCGGTTCGCCCGACTGACCTCCTCGGCGAGCCGGCGCAGATCCCGCTGGAGCTGCCCGAGATCGTTGTCATGGTCCCCGGAACCGACCTCCCGGACCATGCTCCGACGCTCTCTCTCGTGTTCCTTCAGTCGGCGGAGGATGTCGACCTGCTCCGCCAGGATCCGGTCGAACTCGTCCGCGTCCTGGCGCTCCAGGGCCCGGGTCCCGGCGCGGGTCGTCTCGAGCAGTCGCCGGTAGCCGACGATCTGATCGGAGACCAGAGCGCGGAAGCGCTCGAGTCGGTCCGCGAACGTTTCGGGCATCAAATCCTCCGGGCCTTCCCGAGGGCCGAGCTCTCGCCCGGCCCTTCGGTTCCGGCGGGCTCTTCCTTGAACCGATTCTCGAACTGCGCCAGGACCGTCTTGGCGAGACCGAAAGGGCTCTTCTCCCCCGTCACCCTCGCCATCTCCCCGTCGAGCAGCGAGCGGAAGAGATCCTCGGTGGCCGACTTTTCCAGCAGCCCGCCGTCAGGAACGGTACGTCGCATCGTCGACAGGAGCTGGGTGACCACGATCGCCTCGAGCTCCCGGGCCGCCCGCTCGAGCTTCGCCCGCTCGGAAAGGCCGGCAAACCCCGGTCCGGACAGCTCCGGCGTCGTCACAGGATCTCCATCTTCGCGGGGAGCGATCCGGCCTCTTTCAGGGCCTGGAAGATCGCGATGAGGTCCCGCGGCTCGACCCCCAGGGCGTTCAGGGCGGTCGCCAGCTCGTCCGCCGTGGTCGTCGGCGGGAGGGAGACCACGCCGGGCCGACCGGTCTCGAACCCGATCGTCTGGTTCCGAACCGGAAGCGTCTCTCCGACCCGCGCGAACGGCGGCGGTTGCGACACCTGGTTCAGGGACTCCACGCGGACCTGGAGGTTTCCGTGCGAGACGGTGGTCGGCTGAATGCGGATGTCTCCTCCCGCGACGAGCGTGCCGGTCCTCTCGTTGATGACGATCTTCGCCACGGTCGTGGGTTCGACCCGCACCGAATCGAGCGCGGCCATCGCCCGCGCGAAGCCCCCGATCGACTCGAGACGCTCGACCGCGATCGCGACCCGCCCGGCGTCCAGCGTCGTGGTCAGATCCTCGTCGTTCCAGAACGAGTTGAGCGCGCGAGAGATCCGATCTGCCTCCGCGAAGTCGGGCTCGTCGAGAAGGAGGTGGAGATTGCCGCGCGTGGGGATGCTCGCCTCCGGTGTGGCCACGATCCGGCCTCCTTCGGGCACGCGCCCCGACGTCACGTAGTTGCGGCGGATGCGGGAGCCGCTCAGCGTCGAGACGTCGAACCCTCCGACGGACAGGGCTCCCTGTGCGGTGCCGTAGAGCTTCCCGTCCGGGCCGTGCAGCTCGGTGAGCAGCAGGAAGCCGCCGGCGAGGCTCGTCGCGTCTCCGATGGACGAGACGACCACGTCGACGAGGGACCCGGCCCGGTCCCACGGCGTGACCGTCGCGGCCACCATGACCGACGCGACATTCCGGGCCCGAATCCGGTCGTCGTTCACGGTCAGCCCCATCCGCTCCAGGAGGTTCCGGATCGACTGACGGGTGTAGGTGATCGTCCGCCCGTCGCCGGTCCCGTTGAGGCCGATGACGAGTCCGTACCCGTAGACCTCGACCGGATCGGTCCCCTCGATCGTGACGAGATCCTTGACCCGCACCGGGGCGGCCCGCCCCGTGTCGGCGACGGCGCCGAGCGCGATGGTCAGCGCCACCGGCACGGCCGCGACGACTTGAGCCCGTGCGCTCATTCTCACGTCTTCCTCCCCTCCGCTTCCTCAGCCTGCGTGACGCAACGCGCTAGAACAGCCAGTTCATGAGCCGGGTGAGGAACCCAGGACTCTCGGCGCTGGCGAGGACCCCCTCCCCCGTGTACTCGATGGACGCGTCGGCCAGATACGTCGACACGACGGTGTTGTCCGCCCGGATGTCCTGGGGACGCACGGACCCCTTGAGCTTGATCTCCTCTTCCTCGCCGTTCACGAGCACCGAACGGGTCCCCTCGATCGTCAACAGGCCGTTCGCCTCGATTTCCGTCACCCGCGCGGTGATGCGCGCCTGGAGGTCGCCGCGCCGGGCCGTGCTTCCCTCGCCGAGGGAGCGGTTCTTCGCGTCGAGATTCCAGACGTCCATGAAGTCCAGTCGACCGAAGCTCGCGGCGTCGTTCTGGGTCTCGGACTTCGTCTTCGTCACGGTCGACTTCGCGGCCTGGGTCGACTCCACGATCAGGATCGTGAGCACGTCGCCCACCTGTCTCGCCTCGTGGTCGGCGAACAGCGATCCTCCCGCGGGAACGATCGTATCGGCCGGAGCGGCTCCCGCGAGGAGCAGGGCGAAGATCGCCGTGCCCACCCCCGTCCCGGATCTCAACGTCGTCACGACTCACCTCTCTTCCGATCGCGGATGGCGGAGACCGGTCCGAGGACGACGGCGGTGCTCCGATCCACCAGCTTCGCCTTCACGATGACTCCGGTGACCGGGTTGTGAACCCGCACCACGTCGCCGACGTCTCCGCCCCGTCGCACCCGGCCCGGGACCGCGGCGCTCGCGGACCCCGCCCGGGCGACGAGGAGGATCGGGCTTCCGGCCTCCACGTCGGGAACGGGTCTCACGTCGGTCCGGCGGAGCGGTGCTCCCGCCGAAACGTCCCGGGCCGCGCGCCATCGCCGGCCGGCCTCGGGGTGGAAGAGGCGACGGGGCATGCGGTCGAAGATCCGCTCCTCGACCCGGAGGGCGGTCGGCTCGAGCTCCTCTCCGCGACGGAGCGGGCGGGTCGTGACCCGCACGGGCAGGCGCACGCGGACCAGGACGCTGGCCAGGCCCCGCACCGCCGTGCGCTCTCCGACCCGGCACGCGACGGGAACGGCGCGCGGACCGGGCCGGCCGGGATCCCCGATCAGCCTCGCCTCGAGGACTGAGCTCTCGCTTCGACAGCGGAGCGACGGCACCGCCCGGATCTCGAGCGTGGCGTTGTCGGGAGCGATCCGATTCCACTCCGCCCGGATCGCCTCCCGAATCCGGGCCGGGTCCACGGGCACGAGGGGCGGCGCCTCGCTCGGGGCCGCCGGGGGGACCAGGCCGAAGAGGAACAGGCCGAACGCGATCCGCAGGGGCAGGGGCACGGGCTACCTCACGAGTTGAGTCGCCTGCGCGAGCATCTCGTCGGCGGTGCGGATCGACTTCGAGTTGATCTCGTAGGCGCGCTGCGCGGTGATGAGGGCCACCATCTCCTCGACGACCTCGACGTTCGATCCCTCCAGGAAACCGGACAGAACGGTGCCGAAGCCCTCCGCGCCGGGCGTTCCCAGGATTGCCTCCCCCGAGGCCATGGTCGGAGCGAACGTGTTGCGTCCGAGGGACTCGAGCCCCGCGGGATTGAGAAAGCGGGCAACCTCGATCTGCGCGATCTCCTCCGGCAGACCGCCGTCCACGAACGTCGCCGACATCACGCCGTCGGCGGAGACGAGGAGCTGCATGACGTCCTCGGGCAGGAAGGTTTGCGGCTCGAGGTAGAGGCCGTCCGTGTTCACGAGGGCGCCTTCCGAGGAGCGGAAGAACGATCCGTCCCGGGTGTAGGCGATCGTGCCGTCGGTGCGCCGGATCTGGAAGAAACCGTCCCCCTCGATCAACAGGTGGAGCGGGTTGTTCGTCTGCTCCGTCGTACCCTGGGCGAAGTTCCGCTCGGTGGCGGCGAGGCGCGTGCCGTGTCCGATGGACATCCCCGTGGGAGGCCCGAGTCGGGCCGGGTCCCCCGCCGGGCGGAGATTCTGGTACATCAGGTCCTGAAACCGGACCCGGGTCCGCTTGAAGCTCGGCGTGTTTACGTTGGCGAGATTGTTCGCGATCGTGTCCACGTTCAGCTGCTGGGCTTTCATGCCCGTGGCCGCCGTGGAGAGGGATCTCATCATGGTCTGGGCTCCTCGGTGGTCGGTCAGATCCGGGCGATGTCGTTCACGGCGCGCTGCAACGTGTTGTCCGTCGCGCGCACGGCGCGGGCGGCGGTCGCGTAGGAGCGGACCGCCTCGATCATGCGTACGAGCTCGGCGATCGGCCGGACGGAAGAACCTTCGAGCTGGCCGATCTGGAGATCGGGACGCGGCAGGGACGGATCCGGGCGTCGTCCGGGCCGGGGCGCGTAGAGCCCGCCGCTCTCGCGCTCCAGGTCGTCCGCCCGTGCGAACGTGGTGATTCGGAGCCGGTCCAGAAACGTGCCGGCGGCGAGAATCGAACCGTCCTTCTCGACGGTGACGGATCGGTCCCCGACGTGCAGCAGACCGTTCTCTCCGAGGACGAGGTGGCCGTCGCTCGACCGCACGTACCCGTCCCGGTCCACCTGCAGCGAGCCGAGACGCGAGTACCGCTCTCCCCGGGCGGTGTGCACCGTGAAGAATCCGGAGCCCTCGAGCAGGAGATCGAGCGGGCGTTCGGTGAGGATCGGGTCGCCGGGCACGAACACCGTGCGCGTCTCGACGCGCGGACCCGTGAAGGGCTTCGCGCCCTCCGCCTCGAGCCGTTCCAGAAAAGTGTCCTCCCGGGCGAAGCCGGGGGTGGACGCATTCGCGAGGTTGTTCGAGATCACGTCATGGCGAGCGGCGAAGTTCGACATCGCTCGACCGGCGACGTGCAGGCCTCCGGTCATCGGCTCCTCCGGACACGGGTACCGGAAGGGACGCCGCAAGCGTCGTGCCAGAAGGGGGCGGATGGAGAGGGGCTCTCCGGGGGGGTTCGAGGGGTCGGGGTCTCGGGCGGGGGCAGTTCCTGCCGGGGGCCGGGCGCTCTCTGCCCAGCCGGCGACTATTTGGGAGACGCGGAGGAGGTCAGCTCCCGGAGGTCGCGACCGACCTCGGTCACGAGGTGCGTGCGCCGTCTCCCCTCCTCGAGGGCGTGGGCCCACCGGCGGCCCGACTCCCGCAGCTCGCGGATCTTCCGATCGAGCATCTCGAGCTCCTGGCGATCCCGACCCCGCCGCGCCCGGATCGCGTGGACGGCGCCGTCCAGGCGGGTCCTCAGGGTCTCCCGCACCGCCCCCGTCTGCCACTGTCCCTCCAAGAGCGTGACCGCCCGGAGGAGCATCTGCCGGGTCGGAAGGAGAACCTCGTCTTGCAGGCGGAGCACGGACTCCTTCTCGTCGATGGCCTGGCGCACGCGTCCGGCGAGCTCGGCGACCCGACCCGCCTGTCTCTCCGCGTGTCCGACGAGCGCGTGCGCCGACTCGCGGGTCTTCTCTCCGAGGTCGAAGAGCATTCCGTTCGCCTCGCTGACCTCCCCGATGGTCACCCGGAGCCCGCGAAGCGTCTCGCCGGCCTCCTCCATCGCCCGGACGGCCTGGGAGACGTCGTCGTGGAGGGTCTGCGCGAGCATCTCGGTCTCCTTGGTCGAACTCGAGGCCCGCTCGGAGAGATTGCGCATCTCGTCGGCCACCACGCCGAAGCCCTTCCCCTCCGTTCCGGCCTGCGCGGCGATGATCGCGGCGTTGAGTGCGAGCAGGTTCGTCTGTTCGGTGATGTCGTTGAGGACGATGAGGACCTGACCGATCTCCCGGCTCCGGGCCGCGAGGCGGCGCACGAGCTTCGTGATCACCTCCATCTGCCCGTCGAGGCCCTCCGCCCCGCGGGTGGCGCGCTTGCAGGACTCCCCGCCGGTTCCCCCGTGGCGGGAGAGCAGGCCGGACACCTCGTCACAGGCGATGGATCCCTGGAGAACGGCGTCCCCCGACTCGCGCACCCCCTCGGTGGTCCCGTCCAGGTGATCCAGGAGGCCCGACAGCCGCTCCAGGACCGGGTAGGCGTCCGACGCGCTTTCCGCGAGCGTCCGCCCCGCGCGAATCGCCTCCCGGACATCCGTCTCCGCGCCGCGGCGGAGTTCCCGGAGCCGCTCCTCGTCGTTCAGGGCCGCCTCGAGCTCCGTCAGGGCCTCTTCGAGCGTCTCGTCCGGGCTCGACGCGGAGAGCTCGGGAAGCTCGAACGCCGAGGCATCGAGGTCGGCGGTGCCGTCCCCGTCCCCCTCCAGACCGCCGAGCCGGCGGGAGACCGCCCCGAGGCGCCGTCGCCACCAGGACATCCGCCGGTAGACGGGCACGAGAATCGGGGCCCCCACCGCCAGGGCCGCGCCGAGGCCGGCGAGGACCACCGGCACGAGGGACCGATCCGACCGGGCCTCGGGTCCCAGGAGGAGAAGGGTGATCCCGACGGCGGCCGCTCCGGGAAGGACGGCGGCGGCGACGACTCTCGGGATGATCCGTCCTCGTTCGCTCAAACGCCGTCCTCCCCCGTGGGTAGCAGGGCGCCCGGCCGGTCGACCCGATTCGGCCCGACTCCGGTAATCAGGCCCGGATCGAGCACCCGGACGATCCCCTCGCTCGTCTTCACCAACCGGATCCCCTCGCCGGACGGATCGGCATCCTCGCCGGTGGGGCGGGACACGGTCGCCCACTCCCCGGGGGCGAGCACCCGACCCGGCCGATCGATCAGCACGCCGATCGGGCCCGGCCGGCGGAGGACGAGCATTCTCCTCTTGAGGTCGGGCGGGGCTTCCCCCGGCTTGAGAAGGAGCGTGAGCTGGACGACGGGAATCGTTCCCCCGCGCCAGGACGCGACTCCCACCACATGGGCCGCCATGCCCGGAAGCCGGGTCACCTCCCGGGTGGCGAGAACCTCCTCCACGTCCCGGACGTCGAAGGCGAAGAGCTCGTTCTGGAGCTGGAACGTCACGAGGGCGGATTCGCTCATGATCTCCCTCCGAGAACGGGGCTCGCCCCCGACGAGGGCTCGAGAAGCGTCGCCGGATCGAGGATGAGAACGGTGCGTCCGTCCCCGAGCTGCGCGCTTCCGGAGATCCCGGCGACCGGCGGCAGCACGTCCCCGAGCGAGCGCGCCACGACCTCTCTCTGCCCGCACAGGCGGTCGACGAGCAGAACGAGACGGCGGTTGGCCACCCCCAGGATCACGGCCGGGATCCGATCGAGATTTCGATCCACCCCTCGCAGACCGAGAAGGGCGCCGAGGTCCCGAACGGGGACGGCGCGTTCGCCGTGGAGGACGATCTCCCCGGTCCCCACCCGTTCGATCCGTTCGGGCGAGATGCGCTCCACGCGGGCGACACTCCCGAGCGGAATGAAGAAGGGGTCCCCCCCCGCTTCGACGAGGAGGCACTGCGAGATCGTGAGGATCGAGGGGAGACGAACGCGGAATCGCGTTCCGCCCTTCCCCGACTCGACCTCCAGGAGTCCTCCGAGGCGGGACACCGAATCGCGCACGGCATCGAGCCCGACTCCGCGCCCCGACACCTCGGTCACCTCCTTCCGGAGCGAGAACCCGGGTCGGAACAGGAAGTCGACCAGCTCGTCGCGCAAGGGCTCGCCCCCTTCCGGCACCAGGCCGAGGGCGACCGCGCGTTCCCTGACTTTCGGAAAGTCGACCCCGGCACCATCGTCGGCGATCTCGATCACGGTGTGGCTCCCGTCGGGGCGGGCCGTGACCCGGACCGTTCCCGTGGCGTCCTTGCCCGCCCGCTCCCGCGTGGGCGCGTCCTCGATTCCGTGATCCACGGCGTTGCGGACGAGGTGCATGAGCGGCTCGGTCAAGGCGTCCACGACACGCTTGTCCAACTCCTCTTCCCCCCCGCTGGACACGAGGCGTGCCTCCTTCCCCGTCAGGCGAACGGTTTCCCGCACCGTCCGCTCGAGCTTCTGGTACATGGGGCTCAGAGTCACCATGCGCATGCGGAGGATCTCGTTCTGCATCGTTCGGATTCGCCGGTCGAGGTTCCGCAACGACTGGATCAGCAGGGTCCGGCGCATCCGATCGGGAACCCAGTCCAGGATCCCCTCCGCCGTCGCCTCCAATCCCAGGTTCGCCTGCATCAGATCGGTCAGCTCGGAGAAGAGACGATCGATCCGTTCCACCGGAACCCGCAGAATCTCGCGCGAAAGAGAGGCGCCGGGGGCCCCGTCCCCGATCGGGAGCGAGCCCGTCTCCGCGGGACCCTGCTCCGAAGACGGGGAGCCCGTACGATCCGCGCCGAGCGGCTCCCCTCCCGGGGCGTCGGACACCGCTTCGGTCTCGGATTCGATCTCCGAGGGCTCGCCGCGGAGTCGTTCGTCCAGATCCCAGCCGATCACCTCGGCGTCGAGCGGGCCCACGGCCTTCAGGAGGTGGAAGATCCCCTCCTCGCTCGAGGCGACGACCCGCACATCCCCGTGTCCCGACTCGGGGTCCCTCTCGATCACGGCCGCCCCGTGAACCGTCCCCCAGGTGCGCACCCGGGTCAGCAGATCGCGGAACGACCCCTCGAAGTCCCCGCTTCCGATCTCCCACCGGACGATCGCGACCGTTCGCCTCTCCCGGGCGGCGCGGCGGACGTCGTCCCGTTCCCCCGCGTCGAGCCGGGCCCAGGTGGAGGCCCGAGTGTCCGCCTCCTCGTCCTCTTCGGGAGCCCGGAGCGTATGGGCGGCGAGGTGATCGTCGAGAGCCACGATGACGCCCCGGGCGATGCGCGACGCGTTGGGATCGTCCCCCTTCGCCGCGGCGGCGAGCAGCCGGTGCAGCGCCTCGTTCCCCTGATGAAGAAGGTCGACGAGCGCGGCGTCGAGGCGGAGGGTCTCCCCCCTCAGACCGTCAAGGGCGTTCTCGAGGGCGTGGGAGACCGCGGACATGTCCTCGAGACCGAACATGCCCGCGACCCCCTTCAGGGAGTGCGTTGTGCGGAACACGCGGTCGACGATCTCGGGCTCGGGGGTGCCGCTCGCGATCCCCACCTCCAGCCGGTCCAGATCCCGCTGAAGGGTCTCGAGCGTCTCCTCGGTCTCGGCGAGGAACTCCGCTCGCAACCGCTTGAAGGACTCGGCCAAAGAAAACCTCCCGCCCGCCGATACCGGAGAATCGGCAGACGGGAGGCGGAGTTGTAGACGCGATCGCGATCAGGCGGGAGCCTTGATCCGATGGGTCAGTATGTACCGGTTGATCGCGTCGCGATGCTCGTCCGAGAGATTCATGAACGCACAGGCGATCTCGTACTGCTCGACGTCGTCCCGCGGGGTCTCCGGAATCGTGCGTACCACGATGGCATCGGTGTCGAGGAAGAAGGACTCCTCCTCCGGAGTGGGTCCCGGGATCATCATCTCGAGGGCGAGCTTGGTGAGCGGCGCGATGAAGCGGGGGACCTCGACGTAGACCCCGCCCGCCCCGATGTTGATCGTCGAGACGGACAGTGGCTCCGCCCCGTCCTTCGATCTCCCGAGGCGGACCTCCAACTTGGCGTGAGCACGGGGATCTTTCCGGCGTTCAGGCCTCGGGCTGCTCATGACCACCCCCGGTTCGAGGACGCGATGGACGGCGGCCGGCTACTTTTTCTTCTTCTTGTGACGGTCCTTGCGCAGCCGCTTCTTCCGCTTGTGCGTGGCGATCTTCGCCCGCTTTCTCTTCTTTCCACTCGGCATGGAGCGATGACTCCTTGAATTCCCCGGGCGGGTCCTCAGGACGCGTCCGGTGAGGAGAACCCCGTCGCCCCGGCCGCGGCTCCGGACTTCCGGGATTCGATCATCGGATTGGCATCTTCTATCACTTTCTTGAGCTCTTTTGACACCTTGAAGTAGGGAACTACCTTTTCCGGGACGTGTACCGTGGCTCCCGTCCGGGGATTGCGGGCGATCCGGGCCCGCCGGGACTTCACCTTGAAGCTCCCGAAGCCACGGATCTCGATGTGCAGCCCGCTCGCCAGGGCGCTCCCCACGGCTTCGATGAAACGGTCAACGACGACCGCCACGTCCCGTTTCGTGAGTCCCGTGGCGGCGGTCACGCGATCGACGAGATCGGCTTTCGTCATGCGAGGCCCCTTTCCCGAAGGTGGCCGGCATCCGGGCTCAACGGCCCGAATTCCGGACCGAGGCGTGTCGGGAGCGAACCTAGCAGAGCGATCGGAGGGGTGTCAAAGGTTTTCATTTCAATCCCTTACCGGTTCACCCTCCTCGGGACGGCCTCCGGAAACTCGAAGCCTCCGTCGCCCCGCCGGGTCACCGGTCCCTCCAGAGTGGGGGCCCCCTCCCCGTCCACCGCCGGGAGATGGACGGTCAGGGTGTCGCCGCTCCGGACGCGGAGATCGACCCGGTCCCCGACCCGCCCCCTCCGTCGCGCGATCGTGGCGGCGACCGCCGACCCGCTCCCGCAGGCCAACGTCTCCCCCTCCACTCCCCGCTCGAAGGTGCGGATCGCCAGAGTGTCCTCGCGCGCGAGCTGGACGAAGCTCACGTTCGTCCCCTCCTGACCGAAGGCCGGGTGGGCCCGAAGGTGGGCGCCCCAGACCGGCATCGGGACCGCGTCGACGTCCTCCACCCAGAGGACCCCGTGCGGCACTCCGATGTCGCCCCAATCCATGGTCGCGGGGCGACCTTCCAGATCGACCGGGATCCCGAGTCGGACTTCCCGCACGGGAGTGAGTCGCACGCGGGCCGAAGAGGGCCCGGTCCGCTCGGCGACGTGAGAGCCCGACTCGCTCCGGAACTCGTAGCGCGGTCCGGGGATGCCGATCTCGGGGGCGAAGAACGCCACGCATCGGACTCCGTTTCCGCAGAGGCCGTATTCTCCTCCGTCCGGATTGAAGAAACGGATCCGGAAGTCGCTCTCTTCGTCCCGTTCAACGAGAAGGAGACCGTCCGCTCCGGGGCCTCGGTCGGGATTGCACGCGCGGCGGGCCAGATCGCTCTCGCGCCCCGCCGCGAAGGGCTCGCGATGATCCACGAGGACCAGCTCGTTTCCGGCGCCCGACATCTTCACGTAGCGGACCTTCATTCCCCTCCTCCCGCTCGGCTCCCCCTCCGAGATCTTCCGTCACCTCTCCCCGCCTCGGGGCGGTCCGGGCTCTTCCGCGGCCCTTTCCGGATCGGCGGGCGGAGCCGGATCCTCCGGGGTCGGTTTCGGGACCGGATCGGTGGGTACCGGCTCCTCACCGTCCCCGGTCGTGAGGTCGAACCTCACCCCGGTCTGCTCCGGGACGAACTCGAGAGAGACCGGTTCGTCCCGCTCGACGAGGGTCTCGTCCGGACCGGGCAGCGAGTCTCCGTCCACGTCGACGAATGCGCTCACACGGTAGCTCGCTCCGGTCTCGACTTCGACCGAGAAGTTCCCGTCGTCGGGGACCCGGACGATGCGCGGGCGGTCCGGCTCCTGCCCGTCGATGCGTTCGAGACGCACGAACGCGACACGGCCCGAGTCGCCGGCGACGGTGCCTCCGACGACTCCGAGCGAGTCGAGAGTCCCGATGAGGAAGTCGGGGACCTCCACTTCCCGGGCGCTCTCCCCGAACGCGATGGGGGCGGGGGGTTCGCCGCGGGCCTCGCCCCCGGACGTGGCGCGGAGATCGTCGTCTGCGTCGAGGATCCCCACGATGCGATACGTCTCCGCCGTGTCCAATCCCTCGAGCCGGTACTTCCCCTTCTCGGACGCGTCCGCCGCCGCATCGGGCGCGTCGACGTCGGGATCGCCCAGGGAATCCCCGCGGACCGCGAACGCCAGAACCGTCGGGTGCTTCCGCCGTTCGGCCTCCCGTCCCATCCAGACCCGCCCGAAGGCCACTCCGGTATCGGGGAGGGCCTTCGTCGTGAACCGGGTGCCGAAGGGCTTCGAGATCCGATTCCCGCGGCGGTCCTTCGCCTCCCGGCCGACGCGGATCAGCGTGTTGCGGCCCACCGTCCAGCCGGTCTCGGGACGGAGCCGGAGACGGTTCTCCTCCCAGGCCGACTCGGCGAAGTCGACGGCGGGGAAGATCAGCAGGGAGCGCATCACGCTGCGGCGGTCCGGCCGCTCGGAGAAGATGATAGTGACGGCGGAGTCGGGGGCGACCCCCGCCGCTCCGTTCGGGGGCACGACCTCGGTGATCTGCGGAGGATCGCGGTCTTCCGGACCGCCCGGCGGCGGCCCGACCTTGGCGCAGCTCCCCAGCCCGGCCAGCACCGCGCCGAGGACCGCCACCCGGCGAGCCGGAACGGGATGGCGCGGGCTCAAAGGATGTACTGCCTCACGTCGTCGTCCTTGAGCAACGCGTCGAGACGCTCGTGGACGAGATCCGCGTCGACGCGGATCGACGTCTCCTCGAACGCGTCCGGAACGTCGAACAGAAAGGTCTCGAGCAGCTTGGCCATCACCGTCTGGAGTCGCCGCGCCCCGATGTCCTGCGAGGACTCGTTGGCCTCGCAGGCCACCCGGGCGATCTCGCGCACGGCCTCCTCGGTGAACGTCAGCTCGATGCTCTCCGAGGCCAGGAGTCCCTGGTACTGTTTCGTGAGCGCGGTCTCGGGCTCGGTCAAGATCCGCACGAATTCGTCGACGCCGAGAGAGGAGAGCTCGACCCGGATCGGGAACCGCCCCTGGAGCTCGGGAATGAGGTCGGTGGGACTGGTGCCGTGAAACGCTCCGGCCGCCAAGAAGAGGATGTGGTCCGTCTTGATCACGCCGTGCTTCGTCCCGACCGAGCTCCCCTCGACGATCGGCAGGAGGTCGCGCTGGACTCCCTCGCGGGAGACGTCGGGGCCGTGCTTCGAGGAGGAGGCGATGATCTTGTCGAGCTCGTCGATGAAGATGATTCCGGACGACTCGGCCCTCTCCTTCGCCTGGACCAGGATCTTGTCGTCGTCGAGGAGGTTCCCCAGCTCCTCCTCCTCCAGGATCCGGCGGGCCTCCGCAACCGTCACGCGGCGCCGGGTCTTTCGCGCTCCCCCGCCGATCATGTCCCGGAGGTTGATTCCCATCTGCTCCATGCCCTGGGGCGTGAAGATGTCGATCGTTCCCGAGCCCCGCGGCGTGACGTCGATCTCGACCTCCCGATCGTCGAGGTCTCCGTTGCGCAGGCGGACGCGGAGCTTGTCGCGGCTCCTCTCTCGCCGCTCCGCCACCTCGCGCTCCGAGTCCGTCGTCTCCCCCGCGGGCCGCGGCGATGCGGGCGGCGCCGGAAAGAGAACGTCGAGCAGCCGCTCGGTCGCGCGCTCGCGGGCCTTGTCGGCGTGGATCGCGTGGAACTCCTCGCGCACGACCTCGATCGCGACCTCGAGAAGATCGCGGACCATCGACTCGACGTCCCGTCCGACGTAGCCGACCTCGGTGAACTTCGACGCCTCGACCTTGACGAAGGGCGCGCCGGCGAGACGGGCGACGCGTCGCGCGATCTCGGTCTTGCCGACCCCGGTCGGCCCCACGAGGATCAGATTCGAGGGACTGATCTCGGAGCGCAGATCTCCCTCCACCTGCTGGCGCCGCCAGCGGTTGCGGAGCGCCACCGCGACGGCCCGCTTGGCGTCCGACTGGCCGACGATGTACCGATCGAGCTCCCGGACGATCTGTCGGGGGGTGAGCGAGAACGGGCTCCGGTCGCCCGGGAGCGGGAGGAGAGCCGTCATGGCTCGAGCACTTCGATGGAGTGGTTCGTGTAGACGCAGACGTCGGCCGCGATCGCGAGCGAGTCGCGCACGATGCGTGCCGGATCGTCCCACCCGGCGGCGAGAAACGCGCGCGCCGCGGCGCGGGCGTAGTTCCCTCCCGAACCGATCGCGACGATCCCGTCGTCCGGCTCGAGAACGTCTCCGGTCCCGGAGATCAAAAGGGTGTGCTCGGAGTCCATGACCGCCAGCATCGCCTCGAGCCGGCGGAGGGCGCGATCGGTCCGCCAGTCCTTGGCCAGCTCGACGGCCGCCCGCTGCGTCCGGCCGTTGAACTCTGCGAGCCGCTTCTCGAAACGATCGAAGAGGGCGAAGCCGTCGGCCGCGGACCCGGCGAAGCCGCAGAGGATTCCGTACTCCTCCATTCGACGGACCTTCACCGCGCCGCTCTTCACGATCGTGTCCCCCAGCGTGACCTGGCCGTCCCCTCCCAGCGCGAAGCGGTCGCCCGCCCGGACCCCGAGAATCGTGGTTCCTCTCAGCGCGAGACTCAATCTTCCTTCCTTTCCTCTTCGAACCCGGAGCGGGGGTGCGCCCGATCGTAGGACTCCCGCAGGCGGGACGTGGTCACGTGCGTGTAGATCGCGGTGGTGGAGAGACGCGCGTGCCCGAGCAGCTCCTGGACCGCCCGGAGGTCGGCGCCGTGGTCGAGGAGGTGTGTCGCGAAGCTGTGCCGGAGCGCGTGGGGCGACGCCCCGCCGCGCTGCGCGCTCGGGGGCATGTGACGCCGCACGATGCGGTGGATCGTTCGCGCCGTCAGTCGCCCTCCCCGCGCGTTGACGAAGACCGGAAGACGGCCGTCGAGACCGGGACCGGCCGAGACGCCGCGCGGCGCGAACGTCCTCTCCAGAGTCTCGAGCGACGTCTCGGTGAGCGGAACGATCCGCTCCCGCCCCCCCTTGCCCCGCACGCGCAGGGTCCGGTTCCACGGATCGATGTCCTCCAGGCGGAGCGCCGCGGCCTCCGAGACGCGGAGGCCCGACCCGTACAGCAGTTCGAGAATGGACCGGTCGCGGTCGGAGATCGTCCCGCCGCCGCGGCCGTCCAGCACGTCGGCCAAGCGGTCCTCGGCGATGGCCCGCGGAAGGGGCCGGCTCCGCACCTTCTCGCGGAGACGGATCTCGGGCTCTCCCTCCAGGGTCCCCCGGAATCGGAGAAACCGGAAGAAGCGGCGCAGACCGGATGCGACCCGCGCCAGGGTGCGCCGCCCGGCGCCGCGATCCCGCAGTCGGGCGAGGTAACCGCCCACGAGCGCGCGGTCGAGGCGCGGGGGAATCGCCTCCTCGATCTCCTCGAAGCCGGAGAGGAAGTCCAGGAAGCCGCGGGCGTCCCGGCGGTACAGCGCCACCGTCGAGGGGGCGAGCCCCGCCTCGAACTCGAGGTGCGCGGCGAAGCCCTCGAGCAGTCGAGCCCGCTCCCGGGCGAGTTTCGTGGCTTTCGCCATCCGTCGCGGCCCCCTCCCCGGCCCCTCGTCAGAGGCGACCTTCGCCCCCGCTCCCGGGATCGACCGCGAGGAGGATACCGCGCCCTCACCCGACCGGAAAGGTCCCGAGCGCTTCGGCGTTGCGCCGGGCCCAACCGGCGAGCGCGTCCTCGGCGCGACGCGCCATCGCCTCGCCCCGAGCGTGTCCCCGCGGCGCCGGGTCGGGCAGGGGGGGGAAAAGACCGAAGCTCACGTTCGTCGGACGGTACTCGACGCCCTCGTGGCCGCTGACGAAACGGAGGAGCGAGCCGAGGGCGGTCTCCGCCGGGAGGGGCTCGAGGGAACGGCCCTCGAGACGGGCGGCGGCGTGCATTCCGGCGAGCATCCCGGTCGCGATGGCCTCGACGTACCCCTCGAGGCCGGTCAGCTGCCCCGCGATGAACACTCGATCCTGCGCGCGGACCGCGAGCCTGTCGTCGAGCACCCGGGGCGCCTCCAGGTAGGTGTTTCGGTGAACCCGCCCGAGACGGAAGAACTCCGCGCGGGCGAGGCCCGGGATCGTCCGGAAGATCCGCCGCTGATCGGAGTGGCGCAGGCGATTCTGGAACCCCACGAGATTGTAGGCCGTGGCCTCCCGGTTCTCCGGGCGGAGCTGCACCACCGCGTACGGACGCTCTCCCGTGCGCGGATCGACGAGGCCGACCGGACGCATCGGCCCGAAGGCCAGCGTCTCCGGCCCCCGCCGGGCGAGCTCGTCGATCGGCATGCAGGCCTCGAAGAAGCTCACCGCCTCGAAGTCGCGTCGCGGGAACGGGTCCGCGGCGACGACGGCCGCGACGAACGCCTCGTACTCCTCCCGCGTCATCGGGCAGTTGAGATAGTGGCCCTCGCCCTCCCCCCGGCGTGTCGCTGCGAACGCGACGGACCGGTCGATCGACTCCCCCGCCACCACGGGAGCGGTCGCGTCGTAGAAGAAGAGCCGGTCGACGCCGAGAAAATCGGTGAGCGAGCGACAGAGCGGGTCCGAGGTGAGGGGTCCCGTCGCGACGATCACCAGACCCCGGGGAGGGATTCCCTTCACCTCTCCTCGGTGGACCCGGATTCTCTCCCCGCTCTCGATGCGCCGCGTCACCGAGGCGGCGAACGCCTCGCGATCGACTGCGAGCGCCGTGCCCGCTTCGACCCGACACTCGCCGGCGATCCGGATCAGAAATGACCCGAGGGCCGTGAGCTCTCGCTTGAGAAGACCGGAGGGACGGTGTCGCGCGGTCGATTTGAGGGAGTTCGAGCAGACGATCTCACCGAGGCGGTCGGTCCGATGGGCGGGGGTCTTCACGACGGGGCGCATCTCGTGGAGCTCGACGGCGTGACCCCGGTCCGCGAGTCGGAGGGCCGCCTCCGTGCCGGCCAATCCTCCGCCGATGACGGTGACGTGTCCGGTCACGCCGCCTTCGAGCTCGACTTCCGCTTCGTCTTCGCTCGCGGCTTGCTCTTCGTCTTGGCCGCGGTCTTCTTTCGGGCCGTGCCCTTCTTCCCCGGAGTCCGGGCCCCGCTCTTCGCCCGGGAGGTGCGCTTCCGCGTACGGCGTCCGCCGCCCCGCTCGCGCTTCGCCCGGATGAGCTCGACAGCCTCGCCGAGGGTGAGATCGGTAGGAGTCGCCATTCCCCGGGGGAGCGAGGCGTTCACGTCCCCGTCCGTCACGTACGGCCCGAAGCGGCCGTCGAGGACCCGGAGATCGGCGCCGTCCAACTCCTCGACGTTCTCGAAGACCTTGAGCGGCTCCGCCCGGCGGCGGAACCCTCCGCTCCGCTTCTTCTGCGAGAGGAGCTCGAGCGCCCGCTCGAGCGTGATCGCCAGCACGTCGTCCTCGGGGGCGAGGCTCCGCGTATCGTCTCCCCGCTTCACGTAGGGTCCGTACCGTCCGTTGTGCGCGACGACCTCGACCCCGTCGGGATCGGTGCCGAGCTCCCGGGGAAGGGAGAGGAGGGCCAGCGCCTGCTCGAAGGTGAGGGTGTCCGGGGACATATGGGGCAAGAGGGATGCGGTCTTCGGCTTCTTTCCCTCCCCGTTTCCGTTCGGTCCACGCTGGACGTAGGGTCCGTACCGCCCGTTCTTCACGAAGATCGGCTCTCCGGTCTCCGGGTCCTCACCGAGCGGAGTGTCCCCGCGCGCGGCCTCCGCCAGGCGCCGCTCCGCCTCCTCGACGGTCAGCTCGTCGGGGCACATCGTCTCCGGCACGGGCGCGGTGCTCTCCCCCGCCTGGAGGAACGGGCCGTAGCGACCGACCCGCACCACGATCGCGCCAGCGTCGGCCGTCTCTCCGATTCGAATCTGGCAGATCTGCCGGGGATCGATCTCCTCGACCTTCCGCTCGAGCAGGGGGCGGAGCCCGGGTAGCCCGTTCCCGAAATAGAAGTCGTGGAGGTACTCGAGCGACGCCGCCTCGCCGCGCGAGATCGCGTCCAGCGCATCCTCCATCTTCGCTGTGAAGTCCACGTCGATCAGATCGGTGAAGTGCTCCTTCATGAGCCGCACCACCGCGAAAGCGGTGAACGTCGGCACGAGAGCGGTTCCTTTCTTGAACGCGTAGTTGCGGCGTTGAATCGTGTCGATGATCGCGGCGTACGTGCTCGGTCGCCCGATGCCCGACTCCTCCAGCTCCTTGACGAGCGAGGCCTCCGTGTACCGGGCGGGGGGCGTGGTCACGTGCTCATCTTCCCGCATCTCGACCACCTCGACCCCGTCGCCGTCCCGCAGGGGAGGCAGGATCGTCTCGCGCTCGGACAGGCTCGCCTCCGGATCGTCGGAGCCCTGGACGTACGCCCGGAGGAAGCCGGCGAAATCGAACACGCTGCCGGTCGCCGTGAAGACCGCTCCCCGCTCGGTGAACGCGTCCGCCGTATCCTCCGGCGCGACCTTGAGCGTCATCCGCCGCCCCTTCGCATCCCTCATCTGGCACGCGAGCGTCCGCTTCACGATGAGGTCGTAGACCTTCGCCGCATCCGGCCCGAGGCGGGAGCGGACCTCGTCCCCGGGCACGACACGATCCCCGGCGGGGCGGATCGCCTCGTGGGCCTCCTGCGCGTTCTTGACCTTGTGGCGGTACGTCCGCCGCCGGTCGGGAAGGTACTCCCGACCGTACCTCGCCTCGATCACGCCGCGCGCGAGACGGATCGCCTCGTCCGACAGGTGCACCGAGTCGGTCCGCATGTACGTGATGAGCCCGTTCTCGTAGAGCCGCTGGGCGGCCCGCATGGTGCGCTTCGCGTCGAACCGGAGCTTCCGGTTCCCCTCCTGCTGGAGCGTCGAGGTGATGAAGGGAGGGCCCGGAGATCGCGTGAAGCGCTTCTCTTCCGCGGAGACGACCCGGAAAGGCCGGTCCTGAAGATCGTCCCGAAGCTTCCGGGCGTCCTCCGCCTCCAGATGGACCACCCCGTTCCGCTGCAGCGAACCGGTGTCGGGATCGAAGTCCTTCCCCGCGGCGATCCGCTTTCCGTCGAGCGACGTCAGGCGGGCGGGGAACTCGGCTCCGCTCTCGGGACGGAAGTCCGCCGTGAGATCCCAGTAGGGGGCGGGACGGAAGCGCATCCGCGCCTCCTCCCTCTCCACGAGGAGCCGCACGGACACGCTCTGCACGCGACCGGCCGACAGCCGGGGCGCGATCTTCTTCCAGAGGATCGGCGAGACCTCGTAGCCGAAGAGCCGATCGATGATCCGACGCGTCTCCTGGGCCGTGACCAGATCGTCGTCGATGTCCCGCGGGTGCTCGAGCGATTCGAGGATGGCCTTCTTCGTGATCTCGTGGAACACGAGCCGCTTCACGGGGACCTTCGGCTTCAGGACCTCCACGAGGTGCCAACTGATGGCCTCCCCCTCGCGATCCTCGTCGGTGGCCAGCAGGAGCTCATCGACCTGGCCGACGAGCTTGCGCAGGTTCGTGATCGTCTTCTTCTTGGCGGGCTGGATCACGTAGAGGGGGGCGAAGTCTCTCTCGATGTCGACCCCCATCCGGGCCCACGGCTCCTTCTTGTGCTTCGCGGGGATCTCGGAGGCCTTGGCGGGCAGATCCCGGACGTGGCCCACGCTCGACTCCACGAGGTAGCCTTCGCCCAGATACCGCTTCAGGGTCCGGGCCTTCGTCGGGGACTCCACGATGACCAGGGACGTCCGCATCGATGCGTACCTTCCGCGGAAGAAGGGTCTGTTGCGCCTCATCGTCGACCCGTTTGGTCGAGATGAGCCAAAACGCCCCAGAATCGCTTCCGGGACCCCGACCCTTTCGGAATCCCCGCGCCGATCCCGATCTCCGGCGCGGGAGTCGGGCACGCTAGCACCGACGGCCCCTCGAGGGCAAGCCCAAGAAGGCGTCGAATCTCGGCGGGCGCGGGAGCGCTCTTCATATCAACGAGTTAGGCGTTTCGCCCGTGACACTTCTTGTACTTCTTGCCGCTCCCGCAGGGGCACGGCTCGTTCCGGCCGACGCGTTGGACCTTCCCTCCGCCCGCCGGTCCTCTCCGGTCGGCGGACGATCCCGGGGCCCCCGCCGCCCTCCCGGCGGGCGTGCCCCGTCCCGTAGGCGGAGGAGGCGGAGCGGGCCCCCGTCCGGGCCCCGCGGGGCCGGCCGGGGCTCCCGCCCCGACCAGGGAGGGTCGGTGAGCCACTCCGACGGGGGGAGGTGGAGCCGTGGGTGACTCGGCTCGGATCTCGGTCTTCAGAAGCCGCTCGGCGGTCTGGAGATCGAGGCGGTCCGTCAGGTCCGCGAAGAGCTGGAAGGCCTCCTTCTTGTACTCCAGCAGGGGGTCCTTCTGGCCGTAGGCCCGCAGGCCGATTCCCTCGCGCAGCCGATCGAGACTGTACAGGTGATCCTTCCAGTTCTGATCGATCGTCGTGAGGGTCACGAATCGCTCGAACTGGCGATAGACGGCCGGACCGACGAGCGCCTCCCGCTCCTCGTAGCGGTCGAGAACCGCCTTCGTGGCGACGTCCCGCAGGTCCTCCGGCTTCCGACCCTCCAGGGCGAGGCTCTCGAAGTCCAGATCGACTCCGAGCCGCTGGCCGAACTCCTGCCGCAGCTTCGCGAAGTCCCAGTCGTCGGCGTGGGGACTGCCCGACTCGGTCGTGTGCTCGAACACCGTGGCCGCCGCGATGTCCTGGACCAGGTTCTTGCACTCCTCCGCGAGGTCCTCTCCCTCGAGGCTCTGAAGACGGCGCTTGTAGATGATCTCCCGTTGCCGATTCATCACGTTGTCGTACTCGAGCAGGTGCTTCCGGATGCTGAAGTTCTGCTCCTCGACCCGCTTCTGGGCGCGCTCGATCGCCTTCGTCATGAAGCTGTGCTCGATGACCTCGCCCTCTTCCACCCCGAGCCGATCCATGATGCGCGCCATCTTCTCGCTCTGGAAGAGGCGCATGAGGTCGTCCTCGAGCGACAGATAGAACCGGGAAGAGCCGGGGTCCCCCTGGCGTCCCGAGCGTCCGCGGAGCTGGCGGTCGATGCGCCGTGCCTCGTGTCGTTCCGTTCCGATGATGTGCAGTCCGCCCGCCTCCCGGACCCCCTCACCGAGCTTGATGTCCGTGCCGCGACCGGCCATGTTCGTGGCGATCGTCACCGCGCCACCCAGTCCGGCCTTCGCGACGATCTCGGCCTCGCGATCGTGGTACTTCGCGTTCAGAACCGCGTGCGGGATCTTCGTCCGTTTGAGCATCCGCGAGATCAGCTCCGACGTCTCCACCGAGGTCGTTCCGACGAGCACCGGTCTCCCCGCCCGGTGCATCTCGTCGATCTCCTCGATGACCGCCGCGAACTTCTCACGCTTCGTCCGAAACAACTGGTCCTCGTGGTCGTCTCGAACCACCGGTCGATTCGTCGGAATGATCACGACCTCGAGATCGTAGATGTCGACGAACTCTCCCTCTTCGGTCTCCGCGGTCCCGGTCATGCCCGCCAGCTTGTCGTACATCCGGAAGTAGTTCTGCAGGGTGATCGTCGCGAGGGTCTGATTGTCCCTCTCGACCTTCACGTTCTCCTTCGCCTCGAGCGCCTGGTGCAGCCCGTCCGAGAAGCGGCGCCCGGGCATCATGCGGCCGGTGAACTCGTCGACGATGATCACCTTCCCCTCCTGCATGACGTAGTTCACGTCCTTCTCGTACAGGGAATAGGCCCGCAGGAGCTGGCTGAGGTTCTGGAGCCGCTCCGCCCGATCGTCGTAAGTGCGGTGGAGGTCCTCGCGCGCCCGCGCCCGGTTCTGTTCGTCAAGCGACTCGTCGCCGTCGATCCTCGTCAGCTCGTCGGCGAGGTCGGGAAGAATGAAATGCTCGGGATTCTTCGGCGAGATGGCCTGCCGACCCTTTTCCGTCAGATCGCAGTTGTGCCGCCGCTCGTCAATCGTGAAGAACAGCTCCTCGTCGATCTCGTGGAGGCGCTTGTCCCGCATGTAGTCCGACTCGACGTCCTGGATGAGCTTCTTCACGCCGGTCTCGGCGAGGAGCTTCATGAAGCCACGGTTCTTCGGAGCGCCCCGCTGCACCTCGAGC
>JALGZR010000124.1 GCA_025774805.1 bacterium | reverse complement strand
CGTTCGCAGGTCGATGGAGCGCAGCCTCTTTCCCAGAGTGGAGATGGGCTTCTTCGCCCCGCGCACGATCAGCGTCTCGCCGTTCGTCATGCCTCCCTCCAGACCTCCGGCCCGATTGGACGGGCGTCGAATCCCGCGACTCCTCGCCCCGGCTCCCGTCTCCGATCCCGCGCCGCCGGACGCCGCCGCGGCCGCCCTGTCCCATTCGATCTCATCGTGCACCTCGGATCCACGGCGCGAGGCGACCCCGAAGCCCAGCCCGATCTCCACGCCCTTGACCGCCTGGATCGCCATGACCGCCGCGGCGAGCCGCGCATCGAGTCGGTCCTCCCGGCGGAAGCAGGACCCCAGCCCGACCGGAAGTCCGGTGACGCGCACCTCGAAGACACCGCCGACCGTGTCGCCCTTCTTCCTCGCGTCGTCGATGACGCGCTTCATCGCCGCCTCGGCCTCCGGATCGGGGCAGTAGACCGCGCTCGCGTCGCGTCGCTCCACGAGCTCCCTCAGCGGAAGCTCTTCGGGAACCGTGGCGTCGATCCCGCCGAGATGCGTGACGAACCCCGCGGCCTCGACCCCGAACTCGGCGAGCAGACCCTTCGCGAACGCCCCGGCGGCGGTTCTCGCTGCGGTCTCTCTCGCGCTCGCCCTCTCGAGGACCGGCCGACAGTCGTCGGTCTCCCACTTGACGGACCCGGCGAGATCGGCGTGTCCCGGACGGGGCCGATGGAGTGGCGGCGCCTCATCGATGCGGTGATCTCGATTGGCGATCCGGATCGCGATCGGCGAACCGATCGTCCGCCCGCGAAGGACACCCGTGAGGACCTCGACCTCGTCCCGCTCGAGCTCCTGACGACCGCTCCGTCCGTAGCCTCCCTGACGGCGGCGCAACATCGCGTTCGCCAGGGCGACCGAAAACTCGAAGCCGGCGGGGAGCCCCTCGATCTGGGCCACGAGACAGGATCCGTGGCTCTCTCCCGCGGTCGTGTAGGTGAGTCGGCTCATCGGATGAGATTCTCCGCCTCGCGACACCCTCTCACGCCGGCGTGGAGGATCGCGCCAGCTCGCCGTCGGCGGCCCGGACCGCGTCGATGAAGGCCTGGATCTTCGCCATGTCCTTGATCCCCGGCGACTCCTCGACCCCGCTGGAAACGTCCACTCCGAAGGGCCGGATCTCCCGGATCGCCTTCCCGACGTTCTCCGGGGTGAGCCCTCCCGCCAGGATCATGCGGCCGAGCTTCGCGGCCCGCCGCCCGAGGTCCCGGTCGAAGGGTCTCCCGGTGCCTCCCGCCGCCTCCGGCGACCAGGCGTCGAGGAGGAAGGTGTCGACGTTCCACTCCTGGATCTCCTGCAGGACGAGCTCGTCTCGCGCGCGAAACGCCTTCACGACGCGAGTGCCCACGAGCTCCCGGACCATCGGCTCCTCGAATCCGTGAAGCTGGATCCGGTCGATCTCCGCGACCGACACCACCCGGGCGATCTCGGCCGGATTCGCGTCGACGAAGACCCCGAACCTCAGCAGGTGCGGCGGAAGATCCTGGACGATCGTGCGGACGACCTCCGGCTTCACTCGACGAGGGCTCTCGGCGAAGAGGAATCCGACGGCGTCCGCTCCCGATCTCGCGGCCGCCATCGCATCGGAGGATCGGGTGATTCCGCAGATCTTGATCCATGTTTGGCGGATCATGGCACCCCGCATGGGAAGTCAGGGAAGGGTAGAGTGAGGGTCTACCCCTGTCAAACTTCGGCAGTCGGGGTGTTCCGGTCAACCGGGACTCTCTCCCTGCCGATCCCCGAAGAGAGCTCGAGGAGAGCTCTCCACGCTGCCGAGATGCGCTGCCGGGATGCGGCGCCGTCGTCGAGCTCGCGTCGAACTCGCCGGTCGAACCCGCGCGTCGCCTCGATCCGCCCGGTCGATCGGCTCACCCGGTTCACCGCCGGAGACCCCGACGTTGCTACTCACGGGAAAGATCCTTCTGGTCGAACCAGAGGACGCCCTCCGGCGAAGCCTCGAGAGCCGACTGGAGGAGGCCGGACACGACGTCGCCGCCGTGCAGGATGACGCCGCCGCCGTCCGACTGATCCACGAGGGACTCGATCCCGACGTCGTCCTGGCTCCCCTGGAGGGGCCCGACGCGCCGGGGCGGCTTCGCGATCTAGTTCCCCGTGCGGCGCATCTCCGTATCGATCCCGACCTCATGCTCACCGAGGAGTTTCCTGCGGACGGAGTCGGCGAGCCGATGCGGTGCAACGCCGATCCCGACGAGGTGCTCCGACGCGTGGAGGAGGCACTTCTGGCGCTCGGGCCCTCGACCGTTCCCGACGGTCGGAGGGACGAGGGCAGAGGGTGTCTCGATCTGGCCCGTCGTCTCGCCTCCTCTCTCCCCAAGGTCGCGTCCATCGAGGATCGCGTCGATCTGGTGACGGAGGCGTTCGACTTCTTCTACGGGGTCCGGGGCACGCTGGTCGTCTACCGGGATCGGTCCGCGGAAGGGTGGATCGAGGCGAGTCGCGGACTCGACGCACCTCTGGCGGCCCGCATCTCCGAGGAGATCTCCCTCCGATCCTCCCTTCGGGGGTTGCGTCCGTTTCTGATCCGGCTCGAGGTGGACGGCGGGTTCCACGAGGTGGCCTGCGTCGCCGTGGGGCTCGGCGCCCGGGAAACCGACCTGGCCATCGCCCTCCGGGGCGCCCCCGCCGATCCCGGCCTGCGCGAAGGACTGATGAACCTGGTCGGGAGCGCGATGCGCGCGGCCGCGACGCGGGATGAGCTCGAGCGATCCCGCGGCGTCACCGAGGGCCAGTCCGAGAGCCTGAAGAGTCTTCTCGAGACGGTGGACCGGCTCACGCGCTTCGACCGACGGGGGCCCCTCGCCGACCGGATCCTCACGACCCTCCGGCGAGAGATCGGGTGGACGAAGACCGCCCTTTTCCTTCCCCGCACCGGGGGAGACGGCCTTCTCGACCTCCAGGCGTCCTACGGATTCGCGCCACACCTCCTCGATCGAATCGGTCTCTCCCTGGACCACGGACTCGGTCGCGGCTGTCTCGACGCGAAGGGCGTCGTCGTTCTCGATCGACTGGACCCGGAGGGGCTCGGAAGCCGGGAACTCCGTCTTCTCACGGGGGCGGGGTTGCGGTGGGGAGCGGCTCTTCGCGCCGACGATCACCGCCTCGGAATGCTGATCTTCGGCGGCCGCCGAGACGACGAGCGTCGGGACCCTCCGGAGCTCGAGCCTCGGGAACGGCGGGCGCTCGACGTGGTCCTGTCCTCGGCCCACATCGCTCTCCGGAATCTCCTGCGACTCGAGGACCTGCAGGACCTCTCGCTGGTCGGTCTGCAGGGACTGGTCGCCGCCGCGGAGCTCCGGTTTCCGGAGGACCGGGGTCACGCCGAGCGCGTCGCCCGGGGCGCACTGGCTCTCGGACGAGCGTGCGGTCTCTCCGACGGCGAAATGCGAAACCTGGTCTTCTGCGCGCTCGTGCACGATGTGGGGAAGACCGGAGTCGATCCGCCCGCCGCCGGCTCCGGCGATCCGGTCGAGAGGCGGCATCCCGTCCTCGGCTCCCGGATCCTCTCGCGGGCGAAGGCCCATCCGTCTCTTCTCCACGGCGTCGAGCAGCACCACGAGCGCTACGACGGGTGCGGCTTCCCGTTCGGATTGAAGGGAGAGGACATCCACCTCTTCGGGCGGATCATCGCGATCGTCGATTCCTTCGACCGCCTCACCCACGATTCGATCGCCCCGGTGAGTCAGGAGGAAGCGCTTCGGCGACTCGAGCGGGGGGCCGGTCTTCTCCACGATCCGGGCCTCGTCGCGCTCTTCGCCGAAGAGGTCGGCCGCGCGCCCGGATCCGAGGTCGATGCGCCGAACGACACCTGGTTGACGACGGTGTTCGGTTAGCCTGAAAACCTCACGTTGCGCTTCCAGTCCCGGGTGGTCCTGCGCTACACTTCTCCGCCTTCCGACCGGACCCTCGAGGAACCTCCATGGCCGATTCGACCGCCACCGCCCGCGCATCCCTCGATGCGCTGGCCGAGCGTATCCTCGACGCTCACTACGAGGCCCATCCCGAGGAGGCCCGATTCGGCGGACTGCACGCCTACGACGGTCGGCTGCCCGACATCGGTGAGGGCGGGATCGCCCGTCGGGCGGAGGAGCTGGAGGGAGCTCTCGAGGAGCTGGACTCGATCGATTCCGCGGCGCTCGACCCGGACCGTACGCTCGACTGGAGAGTGCTTCGGGCCGCCTGTCGCCGGGAGCTGGTCGGAATCCGCGATCTCCGGCTCTGGAGTCGCAATCCCTTGGTCGCGCTGGACCAGATCGACCTGACCCGGTACCTGATCGGCGACCACGCGCCTCGCGGAGACCGGGCCGCGGCCCTGTGCCTGCACCTAAAGGGGATTCCGCGCGCTCTCGACCAGATCCGGAGCCAGCTCGAGCCCGTACTCGATCGGACGATCACGTCTACGGCCCGACGGCTCGTTCGCGGCTTCGTCCTCTTCGTCGAGGGCGAGCTCGGCGACGCGCTGACGGACGCCCACGGCGACGACGCCATGCTCCGACGCGCTCTCCTCCAGGCCCGGCAACAGGCCGCCGAGGCGGGACGCGAGTTCATCGCGTTTCTGGAGGATCGGCTGGCCGAATCCCGTCCCGACGTCTTTCCGCTGGGTCCGGAGGTCTTCGCAAAGAGGCTCGCGACCGCCGAGGGGATCGACACCGATCCCGATCGCCTGCTGGAGATCGGCGAGCGAGACCTGGAGCGCAACCAGAGGGATCTCCGGGAGACGGCGCGCGCGATCGATCCCCGCGCCGAGCCGAAGGATCTGATCCGCCGGCTCTCGACCGAGGCTCCCGAGGCCCGGGGTCTCGTCGACGCGGCCCGCGACGTTCTCGAGGATCTCCGTCGCTGGGTCGCGCAGAGGGAGATCGTGTCGATCCCGTCTTCGATCGAGTGTCACGTCGCCGAGACCCCTCCCTATCGGAGCTTCGCCTTCTCCATGCTGGACGGCCCCGGCGCGCTGACCGTCCAGAGGGAACCCGGCACCTTCTACGTCACCCCGCCGCGACCCGAGTGGGACGAGTCCACCGCCGAGGACTGGCTGCGCGAGTTCTGCCGCCCCGAGCTCATCCTGAAAGCCGTCTATCGGGTCTGGCCCGGCCATTTCCTGCACGGCCTTCACCTGCGGCGCAATCCGTCGCGCGTGGTGCGGACCTTTCGTTCCTCTTCGTCGGCCGAGGCGTGGGCGGACTACGCCGTGGAGATGACGGTGGAAGCGGGGTACGGTGACGGCGATCCCGCGCTGCGGCTCTTTCAGCTCCGGGGCGCGGTCGTGCGCAACGTGAGGCTCATCACGGCCATCCGCATGCACACGCGCGGCATGACGGTCGACGAGGCCCATCGTCTCTTCCGGGGAGAGGCCGACCTCAGCGAGGCGGCGGCACGCACCGAGGCGGTGCGGGGCACCTTCGATCCGGGCGCCGTGCGCTACACCCTCGGGAAGCGGATGCTCGTGAAGCTCCGGGACGACCTCCGGGCGGCCCGGGGGAGCGGCTACTCCGACCGCGCCTTCCACGACGAGTTCCTCTACTGGGGCATGGTTCCGATTCCGATCGTTCGGGATCGGATCCTGGCCGGGAATCCCAGCTAGCCGGCATGTCTCACCAGCCTCCGGTGCGGCGGCGGCTCGCCGCGCCCCCCGCTTTCATCGCTTCAGTTCTCCTTCGTTTCGGCCGATAGCCGAGCCGAAGGCCAGATGACCGCATCAACCCAGGAGACGCCCTCCGGGGCCGGAACCGGGACGGACACCATGGCGCGCATCCTTGTCGTCGACGACGTGAAGTTCATCTCCAAGATGCTGGCCGCGATGTTCGAGGAGAAGGGGCACGAGGTCATCACCGCCGCCGACGGCGTGGAGGCGGTGAGAAGGACGGGAGAGGAAAAGCCGGATCTCGTGCTCCTCGACATCTCGATGCCGAAGATGGACGGTCTGGAGGTCGCGCGCACCCTGAGGAGCGATCCCGCGACGAGACACATCCCGCTCATGATGGTCACCTCGCGCAACGACCGGGAGAGCATCACCGCCGCGCACCAGGCGGGCGTGGACGAGTACCTGGTGAAGCCGTTCGAGCCCGCGAATCTCCTGGCCAAAGTGTCGAAGCTGCTCGGCGACTATCGAATGAACTTCTCCGTGGTCGATACCCACGGCATTCCCCTGGTCACCGCCCTGTCGTCCGAGATCGCCGGACCCGTCGTCCGGGACCTGACCTGGGCTTTGGTGAGCGCCGGGGGAGAGGGGAATCGTCCTCTGATTCTCGACCTGTCGAAAGTCAACAAGGTCGATTCGACGGTCGGAGACCGGATCGTGCAGTTCGAGGTGAGATTCCGGAAGGCGAACGGGAGGTTGGTGATCGTCGCACCGGGCAAGGGAATCGGCACGCGGCTTCTCCTCGAGAAGCTGAACCTCTACGCCCCGATCCTCCCCGATCGCGCCAGCGCGCTGCAGACCGCCCGGAGCTCGGCGCAGGAGACGAGATCGACCTCCGGATAGTCCGGGATCGCGTTCCACCGGCCTGAGTTTCTCACCAGAGTCGTCGAGAGCCGCCGCCGCAGAGGCTGGTGAGAAATGCAGGCTAGCGCTTCCGGCGTACGGTGATCCTCTCGATCTCGTCCTCGACCCGGATGGCGTCTACGACGTCCATGCCCTCGATCACGCGGCCGAAGATCGTGTAGCGCCCGTCGAGATGGGGCTGCCGCGAATGGGTGATGAAGAATTGGCACCCCCCCGTGTCCTTGCCTGCATGGGCCATGCCGACCATTCCCCGCGCGAACCGGTGCCGGTTGTACTCGCAGCGGATCTCGTACCCGGGGCTCCCCCAGCCGTTCCCCAGGGGGCATCCCCCCTGGACCACGAAGTTCGGAACGACCCGGTGGAACGTGAGACCGTCGTAGAAGCCCCTCTTCGCCAGCGCGACGAAGTTCTGCACCGTGCGCGGGGCGTCCCGGTGGAGCAGCTCGATCACGAGATCACCTTTCGCCGTCGAGATCGCGGCGACGAGCGAGCCCGGTCTCGCGCCGAGATAGACCTCCTCGAGCGGTTCGGCGGGTCCGGGACGGGGGCCGGGGGGAGCGACTTCGGGCCGGGGCTCTCCGAGCTCCTCGAGCGACCGCGCCGCCCGAGTGCGGACGCGATGATCGGGATCGCTCGCCGCGAGACCCCGGAGGATCCGCTTCGCGTCTTCACCGTCGAACGATCCGAGCGCTTCCGCCGCGGAGAGGCGCACGTCTACCGACGCGCCCGCCGCCGGGTCGTTCGTCAACACGCTCTCGATGATCTTCGGAGTCTCCTCCCGATGCCTCTGCAGATCGGCCGTGTCGGCCGGAGTCATCTCGGAGAGCGCCTGCAACGCCGCCGCCGTGACCGCCCAGTGGACTCCGGAGAGCGACTCGATCAACTCCGGCCTCGGGCCCGCGCTGCCGAAGGCGCCGGCATGGTAGGCGGCGGCTATCTTCTCCGCGATCGGGGTCTCCTCGGCCGCCAGGCGGTCCCGCATCCAGGTCCACGCCTCGTGCCGCCACACGTGGGGCGGATCGCCCTCCACGCGGCGCCCCGCCTCCGCGAGCGAGGCGTAGGCCGCGCGCACGACCGCGCCGCGCAGATCGGCGAGGGCGGTCCGGTGCTCCTCCCGCGCGTTCGCCCGGTTCTCGAGGCCGATCGCCAGTGCGGGCATCAGCGCCGCGACGACCTGGGCCTCGGGGTCCTTCCGGAGGAGGGCGAGCACTTCGTCCCTCTTCTCGTGCGGGGGAACGTGCTCCAGCGCCGCCGCGGCCGACGCCCGGACGTTTCCGTTCTCGTCCCGCGCGAGACGCGCGATCCCCGGCAGCGCGTCCGGGCTCTTCGTCGCCCCCAGCGACGACGCGACGTTCGCCCGGACCCGCCAGTCGGAATCCTGAACGAGTCGGGAGAGAGCCTCGATCGCCTCGACGTCCTCGATCTGACCGACGCTCTTCGTCGCCGCGAGCTTCACGTCCGGATCGGGATCCTCCAGGAGGTCACGAAGGTCCTCCGCGAGATCCCGGACCTTCAGGCGGCCGACCGCCCACGCCGCGCTGGATCGCACCGCCGGATCGTCGTCGGTGAGGAGCGCTCTCAGGTCGATCGCGGCCACGCTGTCCGCCGTTCGCGCGAGGGCGATCGCCGCGTCGGCCCGGATCGTGGCCACCGGATCGGCGAGGAACGGCAGGATCGCTTCGGCGGCGCCCTCTCCTCGGAGCTTCCCGAGCGCGAGAAGGGCCTCGTCGCGCTCCTCCACCGTGGCGTTGGAGGCGGCGATGCGTCTCAGCGGGTCGCGGGCCTCGGCGCTTCCGATCTGACCGAGCGCGAAGATCACCTCGAGGCGGACCGACAGCTCCGAGTCCTGGAGCGCGTCGAGAAGTGAGGGGACCGCGTCCTCGTGCCCGTTCCGCCCGAGGGCGCGCGCGGCGGCCGCCCGGGTCTCCGCGTTGCGGTCCCGGAGCCGCTCCGCCAGGATGCCCTCTCCCGGAGAGCGGAGATCCTCCAGTTCGGCGATCTCTTTCAGGTCGGAGACGCCCCGATTCGCCCGGGCGGGGGAGTCGGTCACGGCGGCGAGCCCGATCGCAGCGACGACGGCCGCGACCGCCCGACCGGTGGCGCGCGAAACCGGAAACAACCGCACGATCGATGCTCTCCCCGCCGGTCGCGTGGACCGCCGGAACGGATCGTGGAGGCGGGCCGTTCCGGAGAATCGTCGGTTCGGCCCGTCGGAATCGCGGAGAGGGAATCAGATCGACGCGGTCCCGTCCACCCCCTCGGCGAGAACCGCCTTCACGTCACGGTCGAGGACGTGCGGAGGCTGGTAGCCGACGTAGCGGTGCCGGATCCTGCCTTCCCGGTCGATGAGGAACGCGGTCGGAATGCTCCGGATTCCGCCGTACGCGGTCACCACGGAGAGGCTCCCCATGACGTTCGGGTACTTCATGGTCGTACGTGCCATGAAGGCGCGGACGAGATCGAGCGCCGCCACGGTCCCGCGGGGCTGGTCGACGGAGATACCGACGATCTCGAAGCCGTCCTCCCCGTAGGTCGAATGGAGCTTGTTCAGGTGTGGAATCGCGCGTCGGCACGGCGCGCACCAGGTCGCCCAGAAGTCGAGCAGGACCACTTTGCCCCGGAGGGACGAGAGCTGGAGCGTTCCCCCGTCCACTCGATCGAGAGTGAAATCGGGTGCGGGCTGTAACCCGCGCGACGCCGGTCCGGATACCGGAGCGCCCTCGAGATCGGACTCCGAGGAAGCCTGCGGGGTCGACGCCTCCCCGCCTCCCCGGTCCCCGCCCGCCTCCTCCGCGGCACAGCCGGCCACCCAGACCGCGAGGGCCGAGAGTCGAATGAGAGAGAGAAGGCGCGAGTGGGGTCGTGATCTCATGAAACACTCCGGGGTTGGTGATGCGTGGTCCGCACGAGGCTAGGAGCTCGCCGCCGCCAGCCGCGAGGCGACCTTCGGGAGGATCTTCAGCACCTCCTCGACTTCGGATCGAGTGGAACCCGATCCCAGCGAAAAACGGAGGGAGCCGGCCGCCTCCGCCCGGGATCGGCC
>JALGZR010000030.1 GCA_025774805.1 bacterium | reverse complement strand
ACGCGGCCAGTGCCTCCTCGTTCCGTTTCATCTTCTCGAGGGCGAGGGCGTGGTGGACGATCACCTCTACATTCTCGGGCTCGAGCCGGAGAAGCGTCTCGTAGGCCGCGAGAGCGGAATCGGGCCGTTCCAGAGCCTCCAGGGCCTTCGCCTTTTCGAACCAGGCGTCGACGTCCGTGGAGTCCGCCGCCAGCGCCTCTCCCGCGCGTTCCAATTGCTCCGCGGGATTGGTGACGGCGATCACGGGAGACGGCCCGTCTCCACCGACCCCCCGGGGGCCGCCGCAGGCGCTCGCCAGGATGAGCCCGCCGAGGGCGAGAATGCCCCGAACGGTGCGGGACGAGAGCGTCATCGGTCCACCTCCGACCGGCCCGGGGGTGACCGTGCCGGCGCGAGCAGGGACATTAGGGATCGCGGGGGGGGCTGTCAAGCTGCCGGGCGGGGGCGACCGGAACCGGGCCTCAGGCTAGCGATAGCGGGACTTGATCCGCCCCCAGCTCCGCATTTCGACCGAGGCCCACGCCGCGGTCGGGATCGGGAGACAGGTTCCGCACGAGAGGGGGTTCGGAGGAACGAATCCGACGGGAAGCGACGGCGACCCGCACGGCGCGGTGAGGGCGGGCGACTCGTCGCAGAGGTTGAAGTCGTCGATGTCCAGGAGTGCCGCATCGCAGTACAGCGGGTCGGCGTTCAGGTTCCCCGACGTCCCCGTCGAGTCGACGCAGGTGCCGCCGAAAGGACCGAACTCGTTGTTCCAAAAGATGTTGCAGGTCACCGACGCGTCCACGGTGCCGAAGCAGTAGACGGCCGACGCGCCCCGCGACTCCATGATGACGTTCGAGTCGAAAATGTGGGAGGAGCCGACGGCGTACAGCGCGGATCCGTCGTAGCCGTAAGGGGCCGTGCTCCGCACGAACGTGTTGCCGCGGATCGTCGGGGCCCCCCCCGAGATGGCGACCACGCCCCCGCCACCGGTGCACGTGTTGTCGATGAAGACGTTGTTCTCGACGATCAGGTCCGTGGTCTGGAGGTATATGCCCGCCCCGATGTTCGCTTGGCAGTTCTTGATGACGCAGTTGCGGACGGCGCCCTCCGTGGTGTAGGCCCCGATGGCGCCTCCGATCCCGAAGGCGGTCGCGTTCCACTCGATCGTGAATCCGTCGACCTCCGTCGAGGAGGAGGTCCCGATGAAACGGATCCCCGGAACCGATCCGGCCTGTCCGACGATTCGCGTCCGACCCCGAACGGGATCGTCCGGCCCGTACACGGCGCGGAGGGTGACGCCCGACTTCATGTCCAGGCGGACGCCGTAGTCCCCCGGCCATACGAGAATGACGTCTCCCGCGACGGTGCCCACGTTGGTCATGCAGCACACGATCCCGCGACCGGGATCACATCCGGGGCTGTCGTCCCAGTAGTCGCAGGGGCCGTCGCAGTCGTTCTGGTTCCTCCCGACCTTGTGGATACCCGCGGCCGACGGACCCGCGAGGGCCAGAATCAGAAGTCCCGACGCCACCATCCCGATCTGTCGTGGAAGTCGTCTCATCGGACCGGCCTTTCTCAGGGATCGAAGCCCTCTCGTCGGGGATCACCACCTCGAAGCCGGGGAACTATAGCAAGGGGTCCGGGAGGCGGCAACCGATCCGCCTTGCGGGCCGGAGGGCACGCCACTATCCTCCCCCCCCTGGAGCCCCCGGATCCGCGGCGAAGCGACGAGCCCGGACAGGAACCCGGTCCCCGCCCCGCACGGCCCGATTCGGAGATCCCGTGAGCCCTCGATCGATTCCACGTCCTCACCTGTCCCGGACTCCGCTCCTCGGCATCTTCGGGATCGCGATCGTCCTCCGTGGGATCCTCGTGGCCACGACGCGGGGGGATCCGATCTTCGACGTCCCGATGCTGGACGCCGAGTACGCGGTGGACTGGGCCCGGAGAATCCAGGCCGGCGATCTGTGGGGAAGTCCGGAGGGAACGGCGTACTTCCGGACCCCGCTCTACCCCGCCTTTCTCGCCGCGGTCTTCTTCCTCCCGGGACCCGACCTTCTCGCCGCCCGCCTCGTCCAGGCGGTCCTCGGCGCGGTCACCGCGGTTCTGCTCGCCTCGGTGGCCGCCGCGCGCTTCGGGCGCGTCGCCGGAGTGGCCGCCGGGCTTCTGGCCGCGTGCTCCTGGCCCCTCCTGGTGTTCGGTCGGGAGCTTCTGATCGCGCCCCTGTCACTCTTCCTGGGCGCGCTGATCCTGCGGGTGTGGGACGGCACCTCTCCGAGCGCCCGCCTCGGGCGGTGGCTCGGGATCGGCGCACTGATGGGTCTCGCCGCGGTCGCCCGGCCCAACTCCCTCGCCTTTCTACCGATCGCCCTGATCCTGGCCGCCTACGGACCGGGGCGAAGGGGAGACGCGCGCCGTCCCCTGGTGCTCCTCGCCGGGGTCGTGTTGATGATTGCCCCGGTGACCCTGCGCAACCGGGTCGTGTCGGGCGAATGGATCCCGCTCAGTTACCAGGCCGGGATCAACCTCTGGATCGGGAACCACCCGGAGGCCGACGGGATGAGCGCCGTCCTCCCCGGCTTCTCCTCCTGGCGCAACGAGGACGTGGCCGCCTACCTCGCGCGGGAGTACGGCCGTCCCGTCGGACCGGCCGAACAGGACGCGCACTTCCGGCGTCTGGCCTGGGGCGCGGTCCGAGGAGCTCCGATCCGCGCGTTCGCACTTCTCCTTCGAAAGACCGGACTCTTCCTCCAAGCGTACGAGATCCGGAACAACCGGGACCTGTACGCACTGCGGGAGCGCAACCGGTTGCTCGGCCTCCCGTGGCCCGACTTCGGATTCGTGGGACCGTTGGCCCTTCTCGGAATGGGCCTCGTCTGGAAGCGACGACGCGAGCTCTCGCATCTCTTCGGATACGCGATCGCCATGGCGGCCGGCGTGATTCTCTTCTTCGTCTGTGCGCGGTACCGACTGGCCGCGTGGCCCCCGTTGCTCGTCTTTGCGGGCGCGGGAATCGCGGGTCTCGTCGCCCCCGGCATTTCTCGGGGACGTCGTCTCCTCCGCCTGGGCATCCTGGTCGCCCTCCTTCTTCTCGCCCGGATCGACTTCCTCGACGTCCGCCATCCCGATCCGTCTCAGCCCCACTACCAGTACGGCAACGTCTACGCTCGCGTCGGCGACTACGACGCGGCGGAGGCGGAGTTCCGGCGCGCGCTGAGCCTCACCCCCGGGTTCTCCGAGGCGCGCCACCATCTCGCGGCCACGTACCTGCGCCGGGGACGCCCCGACCTCGCCCTTCCGGAGCTCCGCCTCGCGGTCGCCGGTCTTCCGAACTCGTTCCGCGTGCGACGAGCGCTGGCGGAGGCCCTCGAGGCCACGGGGCGGATCGACGAGGCGGTGGCCGCGCGCCGGGAGGCCGCCGAGCTGTCGGCGGGAGACCCCGGAGATCTTCTCGCGCTGGCGAACGCGCTCGGGATGATGCGTGCCTACTCCGAGGCGTGGGATCTCTTCGTCCGGTTGGATTCCCTCGGGTGGAGCGAGGACCCCTACTACGAGTTCAACGCGGGCCAGACCGCGCTCGCGCTGGACCGCGAAGAGGAGGGGCTCGCCCTTCTCCGGCGGGCGACGCGGCATGAGGAGGTTCGGGAAGGGGCCTGGACGATAATGGCCCGCTATCACCTCTCGCGGCGGGACCCGGAGCCGGCCCTGCCCGTTCTCAGCGAGGCGCTGCTCCACGCCCCCGAAAACGTCGACCTGCGCCGGCTCCGCGCCGTCGCGCGCTACGCCCTCGGGGACGCGGACGGCGCGGTCGAGGATCTGGAGAAGGTCGTGGAGCTCGACCCGGCCGACTCCGACTCCCGGCGACGCCTTGATGAGATTCTCGAGTCGAGCGGCCTAGGAGATTGAGAGAACTGGAGATGCGGATTCCGTGCCGTCATCGCTTTCGGACCGGAGAGGAGCCGGCCGTCCTCTTCGACCGCCTCCCGCTCGGACGGCGCTTCCGCTTCGCCGCCGGGGCCCGGACGGCGACCTGCTTCGGCGCCGATCCGGTTCACGTGATCCGCGACGGAGCCGAGGGCGAAGGCCGGGACGCGATGCGATCGATCGAGACCCTGCGCCGGCTCCTACCCCGGGTGCCCGAGCCCCGAGGCGGGGATCTCGTCTTCACGGGAGGTGCGGTCGGGTGCGTGGCCTGGGAGCGGGGTGTCCGCTGGGAGGGACTGCCCGTCCCCCGTCCTGAGCCGGATCGTCCCGAGCTCTGGTTCGGGATCTACGACACCTTCGCGATCTGGCGTCCCGACCCGCGCGAGGTGGAGATCGTCTCCTGGGGGCTCGCGCCCGAGGGGCATTTCGATGTACGGCTCGCTCTCCGTCGGGCGGCGGCCCTCGAGGAGCGCCTGCGCACCGATGCGGGGACCCGGGCTCCGGCCTCGGCCCGAGGCGGGGACGCATCCCCCCCCCGCGGGTACCGCACGAGTCTCGATCGCGGCGATCACGCCCGGGGCGTCGAGTCCATCCTCGAGTCCATCGTGAGGGGGGACGCCTATCAGGTCGACCTCACCGTCCGCTTCGACGTGGAGACCCAATGGAGTGCCCCCGCGCTCTTCGAGAGGCTCCTCGAACAGAACCCCGCGCCCTACTCGGCCTGTCTCGAGGTGGAGGGGGGGGCCATCCTCTCCTCCTCCCCCGAGCGCCTGCTCGCCGCCCGCGGCAGGAGCCTGGAGAGCCGGCCCATCAAGGGGACGGCGGCTCGAGACCCGGATCCCGCTCTCGATCGCGCCCGGGGAGCGGCCCTCCTCGCGTCGGAGAAGGACCGGGCCGAGCTTCTCATGATCACCGACCTCCTGCGCAACGATCTGGGCAAGGTCTGTGATTACGGCACGGTCCGCTGCCCGCGCCTGCGAGAGATCGAGTCGTTCCCGCACGTACACCACCTGACCTCCCGGATCACGGGAGAGCTCCGGCCGGAGCTCGACGTCTTCGACGCTCTGGTCGCGGTCTTTCCCGGAGGCTCGGTCGCCGGAGCGCCGAAGCGGCGAGCCATCGAGCTCCTCTCCGAGCTCGAGCCTACCCCCCGCGGGGTCTACACGGGTACCGTGGGCTGGATCGGGTTCGATCGCCGAGCGGATCTCAACGTCGCCATCCGAACGGGGTGGCTCGCCGACGGCGTCTTCACGTTCGGTGCGGGCGGGGGAATCGTCGCCGACTCGAGTCCCGAGGCCGAGTGGGACGAGCTTCTTCTGAAGGCCCGCGCGTTCCTGATCGCGTTGGGAGAGGGTGCGGACGCGATGATGGGACCGGAGGAACGCGGATGAGTCGCCCGGTTCCCCGATTCGTCCACTGGAACGGCGCGATCATCCCCGCGAACGAGGCCAGGGTGTCCGTCTTCGACACCGGGTTCCTTTACGGCGACGGCATCTACGAGACGATGCGCGCCTACGCCGGATGTCCGTTCGCGCTCTCCCGTCATCTGAATCGCCTGCACCGAAACGCGGTGCGAACCGACCTTCGTCTGCCGTCCGACGCCGCGCTGGAGACCGCGGTTCGGGACGCCCTCGAGGCGAACGAGATGCTCGAGGCCATCGTCCGCGTGACGATCACTCGGGGAGCGCTCGCGAGGCGGCTCGATCTCTCCTCTTCCGGGGCTCCTTCGGTGCTGGTGACGTGTGATCCGGTCGATCCCGACGCCGACGAGGAGATCCGGCGGGGGATCGTCGTCGTCTACTCGCGCTACCGCCGGCTTTCCGAGCACCCTCTGGCGGGCGTGAAGTCGACGAACTACCAGGTCTCCCTCTTCGCCCGGAACGAGGCCCGCGAGGCGCGGGCGCGCGAGGTCCTCGTCGCGAACGAGACGGGGGAGATCGTCGAGGGAGCCGCCGCCAACGTCTTCCTGGTGGAGGACGGTCGCCTCGTCACTCCCCCGGTGGGATCCGGAATCCTCGCCGGCATCACTCGCGAGATCGTTCTCGAGCTCGCCGCGTCCCGCGGTCTTCCCGCGATCGAGGAGACGTTGACCCGGGAGCGTGTCGCCGGGGCCGGTGAGCTGTTTCTGTCGGGGACCACGATCCGGATCGCTCCGGTCGTGCGCGTGGAAGACGATCCCGTCGGGGACGGCCTTCCGGGACCGATCACGCTTCGCCTGCTCGACGACTACCTCGACCTCGTCCGGCGCGACACGGGCGGAGTCGTCCCCGACCAAGACGGAGCATGAAGATCCGCCTCCGCGCAATCGCTCTTCCCCTCGCGATCCTGGGACTGGCCGCGATCTTCCGGCTGGCGCGCCTGGACGAGGTTCCACCCGGTCTGTACTGCGATGAGGCCTCGACGGGATACGACGCCTACTCCCTCCTGAAGACCGGACGGGACCAGTACGGGGTGAGGCTACCCCTGTTCGCCCGCTCCTTCGGAGACTACAACGAGGCGACGTACCGCTATCTCACGATCCCGTTCGTGGCCCTCCTCGGCCCCACCGAGATCGCGGTGCGCCTTCCCGCCGCCTTGGTCGGGATCCTGACCGTCGGCCTGGTCTGGCTCCTGGGGCGGGAGCTCCTCGATCGGCGCACCGCTCTCGCCGCCGCACTCCTGCTGGCGATCAGCCCGTGGCACGTCCAGTTCAGCCGGGTCGGGTTCCGGGGAATCCTCTTCCCGTTCGGGGTCTGCTTCGGAATGCTCCTCTTCTTCCGCGGTCTCCGCTCCCCGCGAGCTCTGGTCGCCGCCGGGGCGGTCTTCGCGGGCGCGCTCCACACCTACTCCCCCGCCCGGCTCTTCGTTCCCCTCCTGGTGGGGATCCTCGCCGTGCTGTACCGGCGAGAGGTCCGAGCGGCCGGCAGGCCGGCCCTCCTCGCCGCCGGAGTGTTCGGGCTCGGTCTGGCCGTGCTCGCGCCGCACTGGCTGTCGGAAGAGGGCATGGCGAGGGCGGAGTACGAGCTCCGGTTCGGGCCCGGGGAAATCGCGAGGAACTACGTCTCGTACTTCGATCCGCGCTTCCTCTTCCTGGACGGGGACCCCCTGATCCGCCAGAACCCCCGGGGGGTCGCCCTTCTCCACCTCTTCGAGATCGCCACCGTGGCGGCCGGCCTCGTGGCGCTCGCCCGCCGGAGAGATCGCACCTCCCTTCTCCTCGGACTCTGGATCCTCCTCTATCCCTTCCCGGGCGCGATCACGGCCTGGGCCCACTCGATCCGCGGGCTGACGGGCGCCCCCCTCTTCGCGCTGATCTCGGCCCTGGGAATCGTACGGTTCCTCGACCTCTTCTCGGGACGGGGCCGCGCCGTGACGGCCGGCGTGGCGGGAGCCGTCGTCCTGGCGAGCGCCGTTCACTACGCGCGGGTCTACTTCATCCGCTACCCGCTCGACAGCTACCGGGATTGGCAGTACGGAATGCGGCAGGCGATCCACTACGCCGAGGGCGCCGCCCACGATCGCGTGTTCCTGAGCGATCTGTTCTTCCTGCCCCACATCTTCGTCCTCTTCTACACGAGTCACCCTCCCCGGGACTACCAGGCGGACCCGCTGACCGGCCTCGAGCAGGGGACGTGGACCTACACCGGGGTGACGATCGGCCGTTACCGCATCACCGACGTCCAGCGGATGCCCTCCCGGGGCAACCACCTTCTCGTTCTTCCCCCGCGCCAGAGCGAGTACATGACCCGCCGTCACGGATGCCGGGTCGTGGAGTCGGTGCGGGGCCCCGACGGAGCCCCCGTCGTCAATCTGGTGGAGACGCCGCCGTAGCCGGCACCGGGTGGGCGTCGAGAAGGGTGGAGCCGGGGCCCCTTCCGTGGCATCTTGTTGCGCTCGGGATGGAACGGGAAGGACGATCCCTTCGGAACGGAATCGGGAGCGGGACACCGGTGGCGGATCGAACCAAGAGCGCACTCGAGGAACTCGAAAAGATCAAGACCGTCTACGGGGACGGTTCGGGAGAGCGGAAGCTCGCACTGCTCCGGGAGCTGGAGGGGCGATCGCTGAGACGCCCGGTAGACGTCCTCGGCCTTCACGAGACGCTCTGCTTCCTCCGCGCCTACCCGGACGACGCTCCGGTGCTCGCGCAGGTCGAGCGCATGCTGAGGGGCTTCGCACGACGCAGCGACCTGCGACGTCATCGCCGGGCGCTCGACGACACGGGGATCGAGGGCACCGAGATCCACTACTCGTTCTACGCGCAGACGGCGATCTGGCTCGCGCGCCGTTGCGGCCGGAATCTCACGATCGAATGGGGGGATTTCGAGAACGAGCGGGCGCTCGACGAGCTCCTGCCCCAGATCGGGCTCTACGGGGAAGGACTCGGCCTGGAGGAGTTCGACTTCGGAGTGCGGGGCTGGATCGACCGGATGAAGGGACCGGAGGAGACCGACGCCGGGTTTCTGCTGCGCCGCCTGGAACGGCTCCCCATGAGCACGTTCGTGCTGGAGACGACGCTCGAAGGGCTGGACATCCCGTACCGGTTGACGTCCGGGCGGCGCACTCCCTCGCGGACCCGGGAGATGGTCGGGGGCACGCCGATCGCGTATCAGGCGACCCCGCTGAGGCGGTCCCGTCCCGCGGTTTCGACGGAAGTGCGACGGAAGCCGCGGTCGGTGCGGGTCGCTCCACCGGGGGAGGGGCGACGCCTGATCGATCTGGCGCGCGGAGCCATGGTCACCCGGGCGCGCGATCTCGACGCCTTCGCCTACGGCGATCCGAACGACGTGCGGATCGTGGACTGGGGCGAAGGCCTTTCGATGTGCTGCAACGGCACGATCCCGGAGCGTCGGTTTCTGCTCGAGACTCTCTACGGATTCCTGATGTTGAAGAACGGAGTCCCGGTGGGGTACGGGACGTACACCGCCCTCTTCCACTCGGCGGAGGTCGCCTTCACGATCTTCCCCACGTATCGCGGATCGGAGACGGCCTGGATGTACGGGAGAGTGCTGGCCGCCGCCCGGCACCTCCTCGGCTGCGACGCGTTCACGATCGACCCCTACCAGATCGGTCACGAGAACGAGGACGCGGTCCGGTCGGGGGCGTGGTGGTTCTACCAGAAGCTCGGTTTCCGTCCCCGGTCGGCCTCTCTCCGGAAGGTCATGCGACGGGAGGAGGGAAGGATGAGGGCGAATCGGGCCTACCGATCGAGTCCCGCCACGCTTCGCCTTCTGGCGACGGACAGCCTCTGTCTGGACCTGGGTCCGCCCCGGGACGACGTGGTCGGCATCTTCCCCGCTGCGAACGTGGGACTGAAGATCACGGAGTATCTGGGAGAGCGCTTCGGGTACGATCGCCGGAAGGCCGAGCGGGTGTGCGCGCGGGAGGCGGCTCGACTCCTCGGCGTCCGGTCGATGAGTCGCTTCACACGGGGCGAGCGCCTCGCCTGGAGACGCTGGAGCCCGCTGATTCTGATTCTGCCCGGCGTCGAGCGGTGGTCCCGGGAGGACCGGCGGAACCTGGTGGCGATCGTCCGAGCGAAGGGCGGCCGACACGAGTCGGACTACGTGCTCCGAATCGATCGGCACCGCCGGCTCCGGCGGGCGATCCGGAGGCTGGCCGGGCCTTGACATGCGTCGTGACGGGCGTCGTGCCCGGGCGCGAAGCCCGGCGCGGGGCCCCGGCACGGCCTCCGCGTCGGCGGGTTCCTCATCCGGCCCGGCGGAATCCGACCGGGATCAGATAGACGACGCGCTGCCCTCGGGGGAGCTTCAGGAGACGTCCCGCCCTCCGGTCGTCGAAAGCGCCGACCGCCACCGCGGCGAGCCCGAGCGCCTCGACCTGCAACAGCACGTTCTGGGCGACGTGCCCCACCTCGAAGAGGCAGTACGTCTCCGCCCGATCTCCGTAACGGCGGGACACGCGACTCGCCACCATCGCGATCGCCACGCACGCGGAGGCCTCTTCGATCATCTCCTGGTCCAACGCGGCCCCGCGGAGCGGAGGCCGGAGGTCGCCGCTCCGGTGCCGCCGCAACCGGTGACCGGCCGGCTCGTAGTGATCGACTCCCTCCTTCGTGACCAGGTAGAGCTCGACCGGATACAGAGCGCCCGCGGAGGGAGCCGCCCGGAGTCCTTCCTTTGCGTCGGTGATCCCTTGCGCGGACCAGCAGATCTGCCCGATCTGCTCCGGCGACAGCGGCCGATCCGCGAACTCGCGGACGGATCGTCGCCGCGCGATCGCGGTCTCGAGCGGAACCCGGCCCTTCCGGTCGGGCGGCGGCAGCGGCCGCGTGTCGCCGACTCTCACGTCACCCGATCTCCTTCCGTATCGGTCCCACGGAGGTCCGCGAACGACGGGACGACGAGTCCGACCCGTCTTCCGACCGCGCTCGCTCGGCGACCAGTTTCTTGATGGAGGACCCGACCGCCCGCCACTCTTCGAGAGTCAGCCCACGGGCGATCGGAGCGTGAGGTGTCGCCGCGGACCCGTGCCGGCCCGCTTCCGCCCACCGGGGCTCGTCGAGGTAGCCGGCCAGCGCCATCAGCCGCAGATACGGGACTTCCAGCGCGACGGCGATCCGGGCGAGGATCCGGGGAGACGGGTCGCAGACGACGCCCCGTTCCAGCTTGCGCAGGTACGCGGTGGAGATCTTGGCCGGCGCGGCCACCGCCTCCAGCGAGGCGCCCCGGCTCTCGCGCGCTCTCGTCAACTCTCTCCCGAGTTCCACCGACATGCCCCGACCTTAACGCGAGGGAACGAACCGCGCCAACGATCGTGTGCGCGATGCAGCTCGGGGCGGCGCGTCACGCCTCCGACGGCACCTCGGTCAGGAGGCGGTACCGCAACGCCTCGGCCAGATGCGGCAGTCCGACGCGTTCCTCCCCCTCCAGGTCCGCGATCGTGCGAGCCACGCGCAGGACGCGGTGGACCGCTCGGGCCGAGAGGCCTCGACGCCGGAGGGCCCCCGCGAGCAGCCGCCGGCCTCCCGGGGGCAGGGCGCAGGTGCGGACCAGAGCCCGGCCCGAGAGCTCCGCGTTCCGGGAGGCGATTCCCGGCCGCAGGGTGGCACGCTCGGCCTGCCGCTCGCGGGACGCGATCACGCGGGCGCGCACCGGGGCCGATCCCTCCTCCGGCGCACCGTCCCCCGTGAGTCTCTCGATTTCCACGGGACCCACCCACACGTGCAGGTCGATCCGATCGAGGAGCGGCCCGCTCAGGCGCGCTCGGTAGCGCCGGATCTCCGCCGAGGTGCAGCGGCAGGGATGACGGGGATCGCCGGCCGATCCGCACGGACAGGGATTCATCGAGGCGACGAGCTGGAACCGGGCGGGAAACGTCGCGGACCGACCGGCACGGACCACGACGATGCGTCCCTCCTCGATCGGCTGGCGAAGCGCCTCGAGAGACGAGCGACGGAACTCGGGCAGCTCGTCGAGGAAGAGCACGCCCCGGTGGGCGAGACTCACCTCGCCGGGGCGCGGCGGATTCCCGCCCCCCACGAGACCGACGTCGGAGACGGTGTGGTGCGGAGCGCGAAAGGGCGATTGCAGCACCGGCCGGCCTTCAAGGCCGAGGGTCCCCGCCACGGAGTGGATCATCGTGGCCTCGAGCGTGGCCGTCTTCGTCAGAGGAGGGAGCAGCGTCGGCAGCCGCCGGGCGAGCATCGTCTTCCCCGCGCCGGGGGGACCGACGAGAAGGAGGTTGTGCCCTCCCGCCGCCGCGATCTCGAGGGCCCGCCGCGCCGCCCCCTGCCCCCGGACGTCGGACAGATCGACGTCGGGACTCGCATGGCGTTCGGGGGCGGGTCCGGTGCCGGGGCGGAAGAAGTCCGCCTGGCCGGCCCGCTCCACGACATCCCGGAGCGTCTCCGCGCTGCCGATCGGCAGGCCCTCCACCGAGGCCGCCTCCGCGACGTTTCCGGGGGGGACGACGATACCCCTCGCCCTCCGATCGCGGGCGGCCAGGGCCGCCACGAGAGCTCCGCGGACCGGGCGGAGCCTCCCCTCGAGCGAGAGCTCACCCACGAACAGGACGCCGTCGAGGGCACCGGGCTCGCCGTGCCCCGACGCCGCGAGGAGCGCGAGCGCGATCGGCAAATCGAAGCGGCTTCCCTCCTTCGGCATCTCCGCCGGGGCCAGGTTCAGGGTGACCCGGCGGGGAGGCAGCTCGTAGCCGGAGTTCCGGATCGCGGCCTGAACGCGCTCTTTGGACTCCCGCACGGAGGGATCGGGAAGCCCGACGATCTGGATGTGCGGCAGACCGGGCGTGATGTCGGCCTCGACGGTCACGATGCGGGCCTCGACGCCGCAGAGGGCGACGGTGACGACGCTGGCAAGCATGGGGTGTCTCCCCGGGGAGAGGTGCCAAGTGGATCGGGGAGCGATGGCGCCGCGGGTGGGGGCGGCGCCGGTTTCGTCCGTCGGGTCGGGTCCGTCAGCCGGTCGAGGACTCCTCGGCCTCGGGGGAACTCTCGGACCCCTCGGGGGTGTGGCCCACCTTCTCGAAGTAGGCGAGGATGGCCTGGGTGATGGCCTCGTCCTCGGGAGCGGCGAGATCGAGCGCCTGCGTGTACCAGTCGATGGCCTCCTCCCGACGATTCTGGAGCGCGAGAATCGTGCCGAGCGCGTACACCCCCTCTAGGTATTCGGGATCGATGCCCACGGCCGCGCGGAACTCCTTCTCGGCGTTCGGAAGTCGATTCGGATCGCTGGACTGCAGGTAGCTGTTGCCGAGATAGACCCGGATCTCCTTGCTGGCCGGGTAGAGCTCCACGAATCTCCCGAAGCTCTGCACCGCACCGTCGAAATCGCCCGACCCGTAGAGGATCTTGCCGATGTCGATGAACGCGGGGCGAAACTGATCATCGTAGTCGACGCACTGGCGGAACTGGGCCAGCGCCTGCTCGATGCGCCCGGACTCCTGGTACATCTTCCCCAGGTTGTAGCGGGCCAGAACGAAGTCCTTCTGCAGCTCCACCGCCGTCGCGAACTCCCGCTCCGCCTCGTCGACCGCGTCCATCGTCCACACCGAGTTGCCCAGGTTGAAATGCGCCTCGGGATAGTCGGGATCGATTTCGAGGGCCCGACGGTACTCCTGGATCGACTCCTCGAGACGGCCGCTCTTGTAGTACGCCAATCCCCGGAGATTGAAGGCGGGAGCATTGTCGGGATCGTCGGCCAGAACGGTGTTCGCGAGGGCCAACGCCTCGTCGATCCTGTTCGCTTTGACCAGCTCGTACGCCTCCAGAATGCGGGGATCCGTCTTCTCGCCGCACCCGGCGACGAGCCCCCCCGAAAGACCGAGGAGGAGGATCGGGAACAGGGCTCTACGAAGCTTCGAGATGGGCGTCATTCTCGGGTTCCTTGCGACGCGATTTGATGTAATCGATGACCAACACGGCGACGATCGCCAGGATGACGACCAGGTTGAGGGCCACGACTCCCAGGAAAACGAGCAGAAGGAACTTCACGTGCGCTTTCCTCCTCGGCGTCCCCGGGGTCGGCTCACCGGGCCGGTGCCGGCCCGTCGCCCGACCCTCCACCCGACGGCGATCCCGACGTCCGGACCCGGAAGATCAGACGCCCCACCGCTCGTCGACCGGGAAGGCGTTCGTCAGGTGCTCCAGTCGGGTGGCGCTTCCCCGACCTTCCACCGTCACGATGTCGAAACGGCAGCCCTTCCGCGGTACGCCGTGGCGGGCCAGCCAGAGAGCCGCGGCCCGTCCGAGCCGGCGGCGCTTGTCCGCGGAGACGGCTTCCGCCGCCCGTTTCGAACCACCCCTTCGCGCCTTGACCTCCACGAAGACGAGGGCCCCGCGGTGGCGGAGCACGAGATCGATCTCCCCTCCGGCGAGCCGGACGTTGCGGGCGACCAGACGATAGCCGAGTCGGTCGACCAGGTGACGGGCGGCCTCGTCTTCGGCCCAGCGTCCCCGGGCGGGCGCCGTCCTCATTCGAGCGGCCCCGACGCGAGGGCCTCACGCACCGGCGAGAAGCTCCGACGATGATGACGGCAGGGACCGAGTCGCGCAAGGGCCTCGCGGTGCTCTTCGGTCGGGTAGCCCATGTTCCGTTCGAATCCGTATCCCGGGAATCGGGGGGCGATCTTCCGCATGAAGCGGTCTCGCACTACCTTGGCGACGATCGAGGCCGCGGCGACGCAGGCGCATTTCGCGTCGCCCCGGACCACCGCGGTCTGGGGCACGGGTAGCGAGGGGACCGGGAGACCGTCGACCAGGAGGTGCACCGGTCGAAGGGAGAGCCGGGCGACCGCCCGTTCCATCGCGTGGTGCGTCGCGCGGAGCACGTTCGTGCGGTCGATCCGACCGCTCGTCGCCCAGCCGATTCCGATGCCCATCGCCTCCGAGAGAAGAATCGCGAAGAGACGGTCGCGGTGCCGGGGGGTGAGGGTCTTCGAGTCGCCGAGTCCCGCGATCGGCGTCTCCGACGACAGGATCACGGCCGCGGCGACGACCGGTCCCGCGAGAGGCCCCCGTCCCGCCTCGTCGACTCCCGCGATCGCCCCGCCCCGACCCCGGGCCAGCCCCCGCTCTCTCCGGTAGAGAGCGAGATGTCCGCCATCGTGATCCCGGCTCAACTCATCCGCCGTTCCCGAATCCGGGCCGCCTTTCCGGTGAGACCCCGCAGGTAGTAGAGCTTCGCGCGGCGGACGCGGCCGAGGCGCACGACCTCGAACTTGGCGATGGACGGGGAGTGCAGGGGGAAGATGCGCTCCACCCCCACCCCGTTGGAGATCTTGCGAACGGTGACCGTGCTGCGGATGCCGGCCCCCCTTCGCTGGATGACGTTGCCCTTGAAGACCTGGATTCTCTCCTTGTTCCCCTCGCGCACCCGAACGTGCACGTTCACGGTGTCCCCCGGTTGGAACTCCGGAAGATCGGTGCGCAGCCCGGCCCCCTCGGTCAGGCGGATCAGATCGGCCATGTCGCTCTCCTCGTGCCGGGGTCTTCCCCGGGCGGTCGTAGCCCTCGTCTTTCAGTCGCTCTCGCCGGAGCGGGCTCGGATCTCCTCCAGGATCATCCGATCCTCCGAGGTCAGCTCCGCCCGCTCGAGGAGGTCCGGCCGCCGGCGATACGTCACTTCCAGGGCCGCACGGCGCCTCCAGCGCCGGATGTTCTCGTGGTGCCCCGACAGCAGGACCTCGGGCACCCTTTCCCCTCGGAACTCCCGCGGGCGCGTGTACTGCGGCACCTCGAGGAGCCCGGAGTGAATCGAGTCCTCCTCCGCGCTCGTGAAGTCACCCAGCGCTCCGGGAAGAAGTCTCATCACCGCATCGATGACCACGAGCGCCGGAAGCTCCCCTCCGGACAGAACGTAGTCGCCGATGGAGACCTCGTCCGTCGCGTACTCGCGCCGGGCGCGGTCATCGATCCCCTTGTACCGGCCGCACACCAGGAACAGCGAGTCCTCGCGGGCCCAGGCGCGCGCGAGATCCTGTTGAAACGGCCTCCCCGCGGGGGTGAGGAAGACGATTCTAGGCTTCCGCGCCCCGGCGGGCTCGGCGGCCAGCGCCGAGTCGAGCGCCGCCGCGATCGGCGGCGCCATCATCACCATGCCCGCACCGCCGCCGAACGGGACGTCGTCGACCTTCCGGTGTCGATCCTCGGTGTAGTCCCGGGGATCGACCGTCCGAACCGTGAGGACCCCGCTCTCGATCGCGGCTCCCAGGATCGAGGGTCGACACGCCGCCTCGATCAGCTCGGGGAAGATCGTGAAGACCGTGATCCTCATCCGGCACTCCCGGCGCCCGACTCCCCTCCGGTCGCCTCGACCAGCCCCGGGAGGAGATGAACGATCGCCCGGCCCTCATCCGGACGGACAGATCGGAGCACCTCCTCGGTCATCGGGAGCAGGATCTCCCCCCGCTCTCCGCGAACCGCCAAAACGTCGTTCGCGGGGAGCCGGAGGACCTCCTCGACGGTCCCGAGGAACTCGCCCTCGACGGTCTCCACCCTGAGCCCGACGAGATCGGCGACGTACCACTCGTCCTCCCTCGGGGCGGGGAGGCACTCCCGACGAGCGCGCAGGACGGAACCGCGACAGGCCTCCGCCGCGTCCCGATCGCCGATGCCCTCGAGCGCGAGGATCCAGCCCGACTTCTTCCGCCGAATCCCGGCAATCTCGATCGGTCGCTCGTCGCCGCGGGGATCTCGCAGGACCAGCCCCGCGAGCCCGCGCAGCTCGTCGGCGGTCACGCCGCACAGCCGGCCGGTGATCTCCCCCCGGATTCCGTGCGGGGGTCCGAGCTCGGCGACGATCAGCCAAGTTGCATTCCCCTCCCGCGCGTCCCTCGGATCGGGAGTCGTCGCCCGGTTCATCGTCGCTAGCCCGGACTATTCATGAAGGGCCGTCGCGAGATCGTGGAGACGCCCACCGGACGCGCACCCGCAGGGGCTCGAACCCGAGTCGTATCTGAACGATACGTCGCAAGGTGCGAGACGCGAGGACGCCCGTCCGGTGGTGCGGATCCACGATCGCAGCAGGTCGTTCATGAACAGTCCGGGCTAAGAGTCCGACTCGTCCGCCGTCTCCGTGGAGGTGCCCTCCGCCTCCGGTTCGGCCCCTCCGTTCGAAGAGTCGTCCTGCGTCGGCTCCTCCGCGATTCTCGTCGCCGCCTTCTTCGACGGCCGTGACGTCCGCTCCCGCTCGACGCTACCGGTGACGCGGCCCGTGAGATCCTCGAGCTTGGCGTCTCCCCCCTGGACCGCGCGCCAGTGAGACCAGACACCGCACTTCATCAGGATCCGTTTCACGGTGTCGGTGGGTTGGGCGCCATCCGCCAGCCACTTCAACACCGCCTCGGACTGAATCTCGATTGCGGCCGGTTTCTTCAAAGGATCGTAGGTTCCCACGATCTCGATGAACCGACCGTCCCGTCGCTTGGAATCCTCCGCGACGACGACGCGATAGAAGGGACGCTTGCGGTTCCCCTTCCGTGCCAGACGAATCTTGACCAACGCTTCTCTCCTCACGGTGCGCCGATGGGGCGCCCGTCGTTCTGCTAGCGACGACCGAGGCGGGCGAGCGGCCCTCCTCGCTTTCCCTTTCCGCCCCTCTTCGACCGTTTCGACATCTGCCGCATCATTCCACGCATCTCGTTGAACTGCTTGAGAAGCTGATTCACCTCCTGCACGGAGGTCCCGCTTCCCCGGGCGATCCGCTTCCGGCGGCTCCCGTTGAGGATGGACGGCTTCGCACGCTCCGCGGGCGTCATCGATCCGATGATGGCCTCGACGCGCCTGACGGATCGACCGCCGTCCTTCTCGACCTCCGTCAGCGCGTCCTTCGGAACGCCGGGGAGGAGGGCAAGCACCTGACTCAACGGTCCCATCTTTCGCAGTTTCCCCAGATGGGCACGGAAATCCGACAGATCGAACTCGTTCTTCCTCAGTTTCGCGGCGAGCTCCTCCGCCTCTTCCTGCTTCACGGTCTCCTGGGCGCGCTCGACCAGGGTCAGAACGTCGCCCATGTTCAGGATCCGTGAGGCCATCCGGTCGGGATGGAAGGGCTCGAGCGCATCCGCACTTTCGCCGACCCCGACGAACTTGATCGGGATCCCGGTCACCTGGCGGATGGAGAGCGCCGCGCCGCCGCGCGCGTCGCCGTCCATCTTCGTCAGGACGACCCCGTCGAAGCCGAGCTCCTCCGAGAACCGCTCGGCGACGTTGACCGCGTCCTGACCGATCATCCCGTCGACGACGAGCAGGACCTCACCCGGCTTGACGGCCGAACGGATGGCCGAGAGCTCGGCCATGAGCTCCTCGTCGATGTGCAGCCGTCCCGCGGTATCCAGCAGCACCACGTCGGCGGCCCGTCGCACCGCGCTCTTAAGACCCCGACGGCAGATCTCGACGGCGTCCTCTTCCGGGCCCTCATACACGTCGTGACCGTTCGCCTTCGCGAGCTTGACGAGCTGGTCCCGGGCCGCCGGACGGTACGGGTCGGCGGGGACGAGGTAGGGACGTCTCCCCTGCTTCTTCAACCAGTTGCCCAGCTTGGCGGCGGTCGTCGTCTTGCCCGATCCCTGCAACCCCACGAGCATGACCGGCACCGGCGGCGTCCCGGCGAGGTTGGGCCGAGCCACCGCCCCCCCGAGAAGCTCCACGAGCTCCTCGTGGACGATCTTGACCATCTGCTGTCCGGGGTTCACGCCCTTGAGGGCCTCCCTGCCGACGGCCCGGGCCTCGATCCGCGAGACCAGGCCCTTCGCCACCTTGTAGTGGACGTCCGCCTCCAGAAGCGCGCGCCGGATCTCCCGGAGCGAGTCCCGGACGTTCTCCTCGGTCAGCAGCCCCCGGCCGCGCAGCGAACGAAAGACGCCCTCCAGCCGGGAGCTCAGGTCCTCGAACACACCAATCCCTCCGGGGCGGAATCCCCACGAGAACGAAGGAAGGTAGCAGGCGGTCGCTCGGGGCGCAAGCCCGGTCCCGGGCGCCCATCCGACGGGACCCGGTCGGAGCGGGTCCTCGCCGCCCCTCAGACCGGGGGGGGCGAGACGGCGCGGAGATCGCGAATGAACGCGGGGATGTCCTCCGCCCCGAACAGAGCCGATCCGGTCACGAGGATCTCGGCTCCGGCCGCCACCGCGGCGGGCGCGGTCTCCCGCCCGATTCCCCCGTCCACCTCGATCACGTAGTCGAGGTCGGCGGCGCGTCGCAGCTGTCGGGCCCGGGTCAACTTGGCCTCCTGCTCGGGCCGGTACGCCTGGCCCCCGAACCCGGGCTCGACCGTCATGACCAGGACGAGGCCCACGGCCCCGAGAAACGGCTCCAGGTCGGAGAACGAGGTTCCCGGACGGAGAGAGATTCCGGGCTTCACCCCGCGTCGGCGAATCGCGTCGAGGGTGGCCGCCGGGTCCTCGCAGGCCTCCACGTGAATCGTGAGCCAGTCGGCACCCGCATCCGCGAACGCGTCCACGTGGCGGATCGGCTCCTCGATCATGAGGTGGACGTCGAGGGGAAGGCGGGTCGTCTTCCGTACCGCCTCCACCACGATCGGTCCGAACGTGAGATTGGGGACGAAGCGACCGTCCATCACGTCGAGGTGAAGCAGGTCCGCCCCGGCCGTCTCCACGGTGCGGACGGCCTCTCCGAGCGCCGCGAAGTCGGCGGCGAGGAGGGACGGCGCCACCCGAATCGAATCCGCCACAGAGCTCTCCCCGGAGCGCACGCATCCGGTGATCGGACGCGAGATCCGACGGAGCAAGGTATCACGCCGCGTCGGGCGCGTCATCGGGGGCCGAGACGACCCGGCCGTGAGGGGAGCGGTTACCAGTCGCCGAGAAACAGGTTGCTGTCCCGCGAGGAATGCCTCTTGTTTCGGAGGGCGTCCCGATCGGCCGGGGAGGATCCTTCCGGCGAAGGGTCGCGCCGGTCCGGATAGGGCTCGAGCATTTCCTCCCACGTCACGGGCGTGATTCGGCGGGTGCGGGGTCCGCCTTCGCTTTCCTCGATGGCGGCGGCCTTCTCCGCCGCCTCGTCGTGGAGAATCTCATCGATGTATTCGTTGACCACGAACGCCTTCTCGATGTTCGAGGCGGCGTCGGTGGGAAAGAGGAAGAAGCCGTCCTTGTCCGTGGTGTAAGAGAACGTCCAGCCCGTGAACACTTCGCCGTCCCGGAATCGGATCCAGACCCTTCGCCCGGAGTTTCTGTGGTGGCCAAAGCTCTTCCGATCCCTGCGGTGGGGGTCGCCCTCGAAGGACTTCACGAAGAAGAGCGCCTTGAGGTCCTCGACGTAGATCCGCTCGCTCTTGGTCCCGTCCCCCGACGATACGTGGAAAAACGTCCGTCCGGGACGGAAATCACTCGTGATGCCCTTGACGACCCGTCCGTCCCGGAAGCGCGCGGCGACGGTCGCTCCATACTCAGCCATCGCATTCCCTGCGGTTCGTTATCCCGGTTTGACGGTCTCGGCGGGCCGGCTCCGCGGTCTTGGCGCGCCAAGCGCTTCTCTCTCGATTCTTGGAATCGGCGTGGGAGAGGGCAGGGATGAGCGGGAAACCGTGGGCCCGATCTCGCCGGCCGGGCGACCTCGCCGGCCGGGCCGGCCCGCCCCGGCCGCCGCTGAGGCTGGTGAGATATGCAGGCTAGCGGCGCGAGGAGACGACCAGATCGATCTCCTCCCCCTCCTCGACGCGGTGGCCGGCCGGCGGCTCGTGCTCGAGGACGGTCGAGGGGAGGACCGAGCGGTCGATGAGAACGGTTCGCTCGCCGATGCGAAGGCCGTGCTCGCCCAGGAGCCTCTCGGCCTCTCGGGCGGGACGCCCGACGAGATCGGGGAGGACGTACGCGTCCGGCTCGGGACCGAGGCTGACGAGGAGATCCACCGGGGATCCCTCGGAGCTGGCGACGCCCGGGGAGGGATCCTGGGCGATCACCGCTCCCCTCGCCACCCGGGGGTGGTGCACCCGGATGATCGAGCCGGCGGCCAGACCGTCCTGCCCGAGCGTGATGCGGGCCTGGCGGGAGGAGAGCCCGAGAACGCTCGGTGCGGACGTCTTGCGCAACCCGAGGGACACGGTCAGCCAGACCTTGCGCCCTTTGCGGAGCACCTCCCCGGCGGACGGCCGGTGCGCGAGGATTCGGCCCTCCCCGAAGTCCGCCGAGTGGACCTCCAGTTCGACCACCCCGGCAAACCCGGCCCGCTCCAGCTCGAGGCGGGCCTGAGCGAGGTCGAGCCCGACGAGATCGGGCACCTTCTGCTCCGCCCCCGAGCGCACGAACGCCAGCATCCCGAGCTGGAAGAGGACCAGACCCGTCACGAAGGCCGCGGCGGCGGCGGCGAGCAGGCGGAGAAGTCCCTTCACGTTCCGCTCCTCGCGGCGCCGCACGGGGTGGATGCCGGACGCAGCGCGGCCGCGAAGGCGCCGTCCACGGAGTGCGTCGCCGGATCGACCGCGAGATAGCCGTCCGTGACGAGCTCCCCCGGCAGGACGTCACCGGCGGAGACCACGGCGTCGTCGGGGTGACGCTCCAGGTAGGATCGAATCACGCCCTCGTTCTCCTCCGGCTCCAGAGAGCAGGTCGAGTAGACCAGAAGCCCCTCCGGTCCGACCTGTCCGCGCGCCGCGTCCAGGAGCTCCCCCTGCAGGCCCACCAGCCGCTCGAGATCCCGGGGACCCCGCCGCCAGCGCGCGTCCGGCCTCTTGCCGAGCACTCCCGTGTTGCTGCACGGGACATCGACGAGGACCCGGTCGAACCCCCCCCGGGTGGCCGGCCGGCGTCCGTCCGCGGCGAGGAGGTGAATCCGACTCCCCGCGGCACCGCGGCCCGTCTCGCACAGGCGACGGAGGCGGACCGTCGAGCGGTCACAGGCCACGATCGTCGCCTCGCCGCACCGCTCCGCGAAGTGGAGCACCTTCCCCCCGGGAGCGGCGCACACGTCGAGAACGCGCAGGCCGGCGGCCGGCCGGGCGACGTACGCCACCAGACCGGCGGCCTCGTCCTGGACCACCGCCCGTCCGGAGCTCAGGAGCGATCCCACGGCGGAGTGCCACCCCTCCGGAAGCCGAACCGTGTCGGTCAAATGAAGTCCCGGTTCGGCCGGGACCCCCGCCTCCCTCAACTCCTCGATCAGATCGAGGGCTCCGACTCTGTCCGAGGCGGGTCGGAGCGTCAAGAGAGGCTTCCGGTTGTTCGCCGCCGCGAGCTCGAGGGTCTTGCGGAATCCGTACCGGTCCACCCACCGGGTCAGCAGCCAGCGGGGATGGCTCGTCCGGGCGACGAGATGGCCGACCGGATCCGCGGCGGGATCGGGTGGGGCGAGCTCGACGAGTCCCGTGGACGCCCGCCGGAGAACCGCGTTCACGAGGGATGCGGAGCCGCGGTGCCCGAAGCGTTTGGCCAGCTCGACCGAGGTGTCGACGGCGGAGCGCGCGGGAATCCGATCCAGGTGCTCGAGCTGATAGAGACCGAGCCGCAGGATCCAGAGGATCGGGGGATGGAGATCGTCGAGCCCCCGATCGACGAGGTGTCCGAGCTGCCAATCGAGGCGTCCCCTCCACCGGAATACGCCGCGGACGAGATCGAAGGCGAGATTGCGATCTCTCTCGCGAGGTCGGAGATCTTCCAGCACCGTGCCGAGGAGGGTGTCCGCCGACTCGCGGGACGCGTCCCAGGCGAGAAACACGTGGAGCGCCATCTCCCGCGCCGAGGCGTGCTTCCTCAGCCGGAGACGCCGAGCTGTTCGCCGACCGTGGGCCGTGCCCCGCGAGCCCATGCGTCCGCCTCCGTGATGGCTTTGCCCGGGATCTGGACCCGGAGGAGCTCCAGGATTCCCTCGCCGGTGCCCACGACCACGGAGCTCTCGACGCAGCGCAATTCCCCCGGCGGGAGCTCGCCCGGGAGAGGCCTCGCCGCATGGATCCCCAGCCGACGGCCGCGGTAGGTCGTGAAGGTCCCGGGCCAGGGGGAAAGACCCCGCACCCGGCGCGAGAGCTCCTCGGCCGACCGGCTCCAATCGATCCTCCCGTCCTCCTTCTCCAGACGGCGCGCGTACGTCGCGTCCCCTTCCCCCTGAGCCCGAGGCACGATCGTGCCGGTCTCGAGACCGGCGAGCGTTCGCGCGAGGAGGGGTGCCCCGACGCCGGCCAGCCGCTCGGCGAGCCGGGCCGCCGTGTCGTCCGGGTGGATCGTGACCGGCTCCGTGAGGAGGATCGCCCCCGTGTCCACGCCCCGATCCATGAGCATGGTCGTGACCCCCGTGCGGCGATCCCCTTCGAGAATCGCCCACGCGACGGGAGCGACCCCGCGGTGGCGAGGCAGAAGGGAGAAGTGGACGTTGACGCATCCGAGCGGAGGGAGGGTGAGGAGCCACTTCCGGAAGATGTGCCCGTAGGCCACGACGGCGACCACGTCGGGCGCGAGGGACTCGAGCGTGCTCCTCGCCTCCTTGAGCTTGGCCGGGGTGTACACGGGAATTCCGAGATCGATCGCCGCCCGTTTTATCGGGCTCGCCGTCTCCCGTCTTCCTCGGCCGGACGGTCGGTCGGGTTGGGTGAGGACGGCGGTCACGCTCCAGTCGGGACTCCGGCGGGCGAGCTCGCGCAACGAGGGCACCGCCGTCTCGGGAGTCCCGCAGAAGACGATCCTCATCCGTTCCGCCTCACTCGAGAAAGGCCTTCAGCTTCTTTTTGAGGAGAGCCCGGCGCATCGGTCCGATGCGATCGACGAACAGCACCCCGTCGAGGTGATCGATCTCGTGCTGGATGATCCGGGCGATGGCGCCCTCGACCTCCAGATCGATCTCGCGCCCGTCGAGGTCGACCCCGTGCATCCGGATCCGCCGTGGACGCTTGACCATCTCGTAGATCCCCGGGATCGAGAGGCAACCCTCCTCCCCGCTCTCGACCGGCCCACCGGTCTCCCGGATCTCGGGGTTGACGAAGACGCGCGGCTCGTCCCGGATCTCGTCCGCGGCGGGAGGAGGGGGATAGACGACGATGATGCGCCGCAGCTCTCCCACCTGCGGACCGGCCAGTCCCACCCCCTCCGCCTCGGTGACCGTTTCCACCATGTCGGCGGCGAGGGTGCGCACCTCGTCGTCGATCTCCGCGACCGGGGCCGCCTTCTCCCGCAGCACGGGATCGCCGAAGATCCGGATCTCACGAAGTGCCACGACCACCGCTCCGGTTCTTCTTTCTCGCCGGTTCCGCGGCCACGCGACTCGCCGGGCTCGCGAGCTTCACCCTGAGGAAGCGCACCTTCACGTTGTCGGCGATCTTGAGAACGACCGAGTCGTCGTCGAGGCTGACGATGGTCCCGAACATCCCGGACTCGGTGACCACCGAATCGCCCTTCTTGAGAGAGGCGACGAACTTGCGGTGCTCCTGCGCCCGCTTCTGTTGCGGACGAATGAGGAGGTAGTAGAAGATCAACAGGATGAGGAGGTACGGGATGATCGCCACGAAGAGGTTCGGGCTGCTACCCTCCGGTGGCGCTCCCATCAGAAGCATCAAGTGAGTCATCAATCGTTCTCCTCACCGTATCGACCCAGAATGCGAGCGCGAGCGCTTTCGAACTCTCCCTCGAGAATCGCCTCACGCACCGTCCGGACCAGGTTCAGGTAGTAGTGGACGTTGTGAAGGCTCAGAAGCCTCCCGCCCAGCATCTCACCGGTCTTCACCAGATGCCGCAGATAGGACCGCGTGTATTCCGTGCAGGTCTCGCACCGGCATTCGGAATCGAGCGGACCGAAGTCCCGGGCGTGGCGCTCGAGCCGGAGATTGACCGGCCCTCCGGAGGTGAAAGCCTGGGCGTTCCGCGCGTTCCGGGTCGGAAGAACGCAGTCGAACAGGTCGACTCCCCGGGCGATCCCGTCGACGAGATCCTCCGGAGTGCCCATGCCCATCAGGTACCGGGGACGATCCGCCGGCAGGTGATCGAGCGTCACCTGGAGCGCCTCCCGGGTCTTCCCCTTGTCCTCCCCGAGAGACAGACCGCCTGCAGCATAGCCGTCGAGATCGAGTTCCACAAGAGCCGTGGCCGCCTCCCGGCGGGCCGCCGGATCGAATCCGCCCTGGGCGATCCCGAACAGGGCCTGCCGCCGGCCGGTGGAAGACGTGCCCTCGGTTCGGTCGCGCTCCTCGATCGACCGCCGGAGCCAGGCGAGCGTGAGCCGGTTGGCGCGCGCCGTCTCGTCGGCCGGAGCGCCGGGGACGGGGGGGACGTCGAGCGGCATCATCACGTCCGCCCCGAGTTCGCGCTGGAAGCGAACGACCGATTCCGGAGTGAAGCGATGGCGGGATCCGTCGAGGTGCGACCGGAACGTGACTCCCGTCTCGTCCAGCTCGCAGAGTCGGGCCAGGGAGACGATCTGGAAGCCGCCCGAGTCGGTGAGCGTGGGGCCGCCCCACCCGGAGAAGGCCGCGAGGCCGCCCGCCTCGCGCACGACATCGACGCCGGGACGGAGGTAGAGGTGATACGTGTTGGCCAGCACGATTCCGGCCCCCGCCCGTCGCAGGTCGGAGACGGAGAGCGCCTTGACCGTGGCGCGCGTTCCGACCGGCATGAAGATCGGCGTGGGCACGTCTCCGTGCGGCGTCCGGAGGCGGCCGGCCCGGGCCCCGCCCGGAGTCCGCGCGAGAGTCTCGAACCCGAAGCTCACGTCCGCCTCTCCAGAAACGTGACGTCCCCGTAGGAGTAGAACCGGTAGCGCGCGCGCACGGCCTCGCGGTACGCCGCGAGAATCCTCTCCCGCCCGACGAACGCGGCGACGAGACAGAGCAGGGACGAGCGGGGCAGATGGAAGTTCGTGAGCAGGGCGTCGATCGAACGGAAACGGTGCGGGGGGCGGATGAAGAGATCGGTCCGGCCGCTCAACGCGGGGGCGGTGGCGGGCGCGGCGACCGGCGCGGCGGCCGGCGCGGCGGCGGAGCCGGACCGTCGCTCCGACGGGGAAGTGCGCGGCGTCTCGGAAGCCGCCGGGATCGCCGACTCCAGCGCGCGGACCACGGTCGTGCCGACCGCGACGACCCGTCCTCCCCTCCGCCGAGCCGCGGTGACCGCCTCCCACGTGGGGACGGGGATCTCGTACGCCTCGTCCTCGAGGCGGTGGTCCGAGAGAGGGCCGTCCGGCAGGGGCCGAAACGTCCCGGGACCGACGTGGAGCACGAGAGGCGCGACCTCGACCCCCCTCTCCCGCACGTTCGCCAGCGTCGCCTCGTCGAAGTGGAGACCCGCCGTCGGAGCCGCGACCGCGCCCGGGACGCGCGCGAACACGGTCTGGTATCGCTCGCGGTCGAGAGGGACCGGATCGCGACGCACGTAGGGGGGCAGCGGGACGATGCCGTGCCGCTCGATCACCCGCTCCGCGGGAAGGTCCCGGAAGCGCACGATCGCCTCCCCCGCTTCGATCGCCTCGATCTCGACACGGTAGTCCCCGTCCTCTCCCTGCAGGATCTCACCCGGCCGGAGTCGTCGCATCGGACGCAACAACGCCCTCCAGCTCCCGTCTTCCCGCCGCACGAGGAGGATCTCGACCGCTCCCCCCGTGCGACGACGTGCGGCCAGCCGCGCCGGTAGAACCCGGGTTTCGTTGACCACGAGCAGGTCCCCCTCACGCAGCAGATCCGGGAAGTCCGTGAACCGCCGGTGGACGGGAGGCCCTTCCGCGGGAACGTGGAGGAGGCGGGACCCCGTTCGGGTCTCCGCCGGCCACTGCGCGATCAACTCCTCGGGCAGCTCGTAGTCGAGTTCGGAGGAATTCACTTCTTCGCGAGCCAGTTCAGCACGATCGTCAGCACCACGGAGACCACCACCGAGCTCGTGATCGGAAAGTGAAAACGGAAACCGGGGCGCTCGATCCGAATGTCACCGGGAAGGCGTCCCAGGAGGCCGACCCCCGGTAGGCTCGGCCCCCAGGTGAGGAGGGCCCCGAAGACGAAGATCGCGAGGCCCCCGAGCATGAGCAGACGTCCTGCGTTCAGGGGGATTCCCTTTCGAAGAGCGGTCCCGGGGATGAGCCCGACGTCTCGACGGCGGAGCGGCCGGGCGGGGGGACGAACGGGACCCCGAGGTGCTCCGCCGCCCGCTCCGTGCTGACCCGTCCGCGGGGCGTCCGCTCCAGGTAGCCCTCCTTCACGAGATAGGGCTCGTAGATCTCCTCGATCGTCTCCGCCTCCTCCCCGACCGCGGCGGCGATCGTGTTCAGCCCGACCGGCCCGCCGCCGAACTTCGTCAGCACCGTGCGCAGAAGACGCAGATCCATCTCGTCGAGCCCTCGATGGTCGACGGCGAGGAGGTCGAGCGCGTCGGAGGCGACGCGGCGATCGATCTCCCCGTTCGCCCGCACCTCGGCGTAGTCCCGCACGCGCCGCAGGAGGCGGTTCGCGATCCGGGGCGTGCCGCGGGCTCGTCGTGCGATCTCCTCGGCGCCCCCGGCCGAGAGCCGCGCCTCCAGGATCGAGGCGGACCGGTGGAGAATCCGGCCGAGGTCCTCCTCGGAGTAGAAATCGAGCCGGGCAACGAAACCGAAGCGGGACCGGAGCGGGCTCGTGAGCATACCGGCGCGCGTGGTGGCGCCGATCAGCGTGAAGTGCGTCAGATGCAGACGGATGGACCGCGCCCCCGGTCCCTTGTCGAGCACGATATCGAGACGGAAGTCCTCCATCGCCGGATAGAGGTACTCCTCCACGTTCCGGTGCAGGCGGTGGACTTCGTCGATGAAGAGGACTTCCCCATCTTCGAGATTCGTGAGGATCCCCGCGAGATCCCCCGCGCGCTCGATGACGGGACCGGAAGTGATCCGCGCTTCGGTGCCCATCTCCCGCGCGAGGATCCCGGCCAGCGTGGTCTTGCCGAGTCCGGGGGGACCGACGAGGAGCACGTGCTCGAGGGGCTCGGATCGCGCGCGGGCCGCTTCGAGGAAGATCCGGAGCTGCTCCTGCAGGTGCGGCTGCCCGACGAACTCGTCGAGGCGGGTCGGTCGCAGACCGCGGTCCCAGTCGCTCTCGCCCGGCCCGGCTCCCGGATCGGATTGGCGTGGCGCTTCGTTCATCGCAGTCTCGTGTCTCTTCGGTGTCTCGGGTCAGAGCCGGCGCAGCGCGCTCTTCACGATCGTCTCGACCGGGAGGTCCTCCCCCTCGTGCGGCTCCTCTCCGCGGGCCCGCCTTACGGCCTCCCGCGCCTCGATCCGAGGGTATCCGAGGGCAATGAGGGCGTCCACGGCGTCATCCCGCTCGCGAGCCGCGATCTCTCCGCCCAGGAAGGTGACATCCGCCTCCCCCCCGGGAAGGTCGCCGAGCCGATCCTTGAGGTCGACGATGAGTCGGCGCGCGGTCTTTCGACCGACACCGGGCGTGGCGGTGATCGTGTCGACGTCACCCTCCGTGACGGCCCGCCGCAGCTCGAGAAGGGGAACGCCGGAGAGGACGGCGAGCGCGAGCCGCGGACCGACCCCCTGCACCCCGAGCAGCAGCCGGAACACGGCCCGCTCCTCCTCGGAGGCGAAGCCGAAGAGCGTCCATCCGTCGTCCCGCACCACGAGGTGCGTCTTCAGGGTAGCCTCGGTCCCGGGGCCCCCCACGCCTCTCCAGGTCGCGTCGCCCACGAGCACCTCGAGCCCCAGACCGCCCACCTCGATCACGACGCGACCGGCGGACTTCTCGACGACGACGCCCCGCACGTGGTGAATCATCGCTTTCCCCCCGTGGTGACGGGGCGAACGTTCCGCGTCACGTGACACCACGCCGTCGCCAGCGCGTCGGCCTCGTCGTCCGACGGCTCGCGCGTCAGGCCCAGGATGCGGGTCATCATGGTCACCACCTGCTTCTTGTCGGCGGCCCCGTATCCGACGGCCGCGCGTTTGATCTCCGGCGCGGTGTACTCCGCGATCGGGATTCCGGCCCGGACCGCGACCAGCAGCACGACCCCGCGAACCTGACCGAGGGCGAAGGCGGTCTTGACGTTCCGGTGCAGGAACGCCGACTCGATGACGAGTATCTCGGGACGGTGAGCCGTCACGATCTCGACCAACCCGTCGTGGATGTGGGCGAGACGCTTCGGCAGCTCGAGGCGCGTGGCGGGGCGGAGCACTCCGAAGTCGACGGCCCGGGCCCGCCGCGAGTCCCCCGCGAGGATCGCCCAGCCGGTGGCGACCGAGCTCGGATCGACCCCGAGGACGATCACGCGCTTCAGCTCTCCATCTTCTGCATGAGCTCATCGGCGATGTCGAAGTTCGCCGAGACCCGCTGCACGTCGTCCTGGTCTTCCAGGGCCTCCATGAGCTTCAGCATCTTCTCCGCATTCCGACCTTCGACGCTCACGGTGTTCTGGGGAACCCGTCGGATCTCTGCGTTCACGATCGGGATGTCGCGGGCCTCGAGCGCCTCCCGGGCGGCGAAGAGCTCGGCGGCGCCCGTCGTGATCTCGTAGACGTCGTCCTGACGCTCGAAGTCCTCACCGCCCACCTCGACGACGAGATCCATGACCTCTTCCTCGTCCCGACCCTCGCTCGGGATCAGGATGATGCCCTTGAGCCTGAACATCCAGACCACGCAGCCCGCCTCGCCGAGGGAGCCCTCGTACTTCGTCAGAATGTGGCGGACCTCGCTCACCGTCCGGTTCTTGTTGTCGGTGAGCGTGTCGATGAACAGCGCCACGCCTCCCGGCCCGTAGCCCTCGTAGCTCGCCTCTTCGTACGCCGCGCCCTCGATCTCCCCGGTTCCCCGCTTGATCGCCTTCTCGATGTTCGCGTTCGGCATGTTGCCGGCCTTCGCCGCGGCGATCGCGGCGCGGAGGCGGCTGTTGGCGGAAGGATCGCCACCCCCCTCGCGGGCCGCGGTGATGATCTCGCGCGTGAGCCGGGTGAAGATCTTCCCGCGCTTCGCGTCGATCGCGGCCTTGTGCCGCCGGATCGTCGACCACTTGGAATGACCGGACATGAGCTTCCGCCGTCCCTCTTCTTGCCGGAGGTCGTGCCTCCGATCGCTGCTCTCCGCGGAGCGCGGGAAGCGCGTCCGCCCTAGTCCCCGACCGCGACCTTGGACTCGGCGATCACCTTCTCCTGGAGCTCACGCGGAAGCTCCTCGTAGTGGGAGAAGCTCTTCTCGAAGATCCCCCGCCCCTGCGTCATCGAGCGGAGATCCATCGCGTAGCGCAGCATCTCGCTCATGGGAACCTGGGCGTTGATCACCTGGTCGTCCCCTTGCGCGTCCATGCCGAGGATCTTGCCGCGACGCGAGGAGAGGTCGCCCATCACGTCCCCCATGTAGTCCTTGGGAACCGTGATCTTCACGTTGATCAGAGGCTCCAGGATCGTCGGCTGCGCCTCCAGGACGCCCTTCTTGAAGGCGATGGAGCCGGCCACCTTGAACGCCGCCTCCGAGGAGTCGACGGTGTGGAAGCTCCCGTCGTAGAGCGTCACCTGGAAGTCCACCATCGGATAGCCGGCGATCACCCCCTGCGCCGCGGACTCCTGGATCCCCTTCTCGACGGCGGGGATGAACCGCCCGGGAATGGCCCCGCCGACGATCTTGTTCGTGAAGGTGAAACCCTCACCCTCCGCAGTGGGTGCCATCTGGATGAAGACGTCGCCGAATTGACCTCTTCCGCCGGTCTGCTTCTTGTGGCGGCCCTGGACGTCGGCCTTGCCCCGGATGGTCTCCCGGAACGGGACGCGCGGGGGGGCGAGCTTCACCTCGACGCCGAAGCGCTCCTTGAGTCGGGCCACCATCATGTCGAGGTGCGTGTCGCCCATGCCCGAGACTAGCGTCTGCCGGGTCTCCTCGTCGTGCCGGTACTGGAACGTGGGGTCCTCCTGCGCCAGCCGGGAGAGGCCGGTCCCCATCTTGTCCTCGTCGCCCGCGTTGACCGCGTGCACGGCGTAGTCGATGACCGGGCGGGGGAAGTCCACCAGGTCCAACTGAACCGGGGCGCTCCGCTCGCACAACGTGTCGTTCGTGCCGCTGTTCCGGAGTTTCACGGCGATCCCGACGTCTCCCGCGGTGAGCGCCTCGACTTCCTTGCGGTTCTTCCCGACAACCTGGAAGAGCTGCGAGAGCTTTTCGCTCCGGTCCCGATGGGCGTTGAAGACCTCCTCCCCGGCGCGCAGCACTCCCGAGTAGACCTTGATGTAGAAGATCTCGCCGACGTGCTGCTCGGATGTGGTCTTGAAGATGTGGGCGGCCAGCGGCCCGTCCACGGTCGCCGGGCGCTCCTCCGGCTGCTCCGACTCGGGGTGCGTGCCCCGGATCGGCGGAAGGTCAGCGGTGCCGGGAAAGATGTCGGTGATCATGTCGAGAAGCTGGGACATGCCGTGGACGTTCGCCGCCGAGGCGTAGAACACGGGGTAGAGATCGCCGTGGGCGACGCCGCGATGGATCCCCTCGACCAGGTCCTCCGGGGAGAGCTCCCCCTCCTCGAAGTACTTGTTCATGAGCTCTTCACTGCTCTCGGCCGCGTTCTCCATCAGGCTCGCGCGGGCCTCGTCGACCGCCGCCCGATGCTCTTCCGGGATCGGGCCCTTCTCGCCGCTCCCGTCCTTCTTGAACGTCGTAGACCGGTTGTGGAGAATGTCCACGACCCCGGTGAATCCGGCGCCCGCACCGAGGGGGATCTGGAGAGGAACGGCCTTCTTCCCGATCTTCTCCCGGATCGAGGCGAGGGCCGTCTCCGGATTCGCCTGCTCCTTGTCCATTCCGTTGATGACGATCGCGGCGGGGACTCCCATGCGACGGCATCTCTTCCAGGTGAGCTCGCTGCCCACCTCCATGCCGCTGTCGGCCGCGACGACGAGCAGAGCCGTCCCCGCGGCGTGGAGACCGGCCGCCACCTCCGCCTCGAAGTCGGGAAAGCCGGGGGTGTCGATCAGCGTGATCTTCTTCCCGTCGTGCTCGAAGGAGCCCATGGCGAGGGCCACGCTACTGCCCCGCCTCTGCTCCTCCGGCAGGTAGTCGAGGACCGAGGTCCCCTCGGCGACCGATCCGAGTCGGGAGGTCGCCTTCGCGCGAAACAGCAGAGCTTCGGCCAGCGAAGTCTTGCCCGACCCGCCGTGCCCGATGAGCGCGACGTTTCGATGATCGTTCGGGTCGTACTGCTTCACCGCGTACCCTCCTGAGGACGGCCGTTTCCACGCATTTCCCGGTTCAAAGGCACCCGAGCATACGTCCCGGCCGGGGGGGACGTCAACGGGACCCTAGGTTGCCGCCCGGCCGCCCGCCGCCCTCCCGACCCGTTCACCGGGCGGGGGTCGCGGCGGGGCGCGGGCCTCTCGGCCGGGCCTGACGCCCTCCTTCCCGTCCGCGATCCGGTGACTCCCGGTGCGGACGGGCTCGTCTCCCCGGTGCGAAATGCGGGCTAGAGAATGGGGAACAGCTCCGGCAGGCGTTCGCGCAGGGGGGCCTCCAGGGCGGGATCTCCACGAAGCTGCGTGCGCAGGAGATCGCGGGCTCTCTCGTACTGCTCGCGAGACTCCATGTCCTTGGCGTAGCGCGCGAGGGAAGAGACCCTCCAGGAGGTCGTGAGCCGTTTCCCTTCCGGAGCCTCGAATCCCGCCAGCGGAAGGCGGCTCGTCAGACCGGCGGCGTAGAAGGGATCCCAGCGGTCTGCCATCTGCCGGGGGGAGGGCAACTTCAGGCCGTAACCGATCGTCTCGTACTCGAGGAAGGGATCGTCGTCCCGAACCGGACGACAGGTCGAATACGTCTCTTCGAGTCGGGACGCATCACAGACGAAGCATTCGGCGAGCGCCGTGATCGTGGCGAGTCCCGCCGCGATCAGATCCTCGCGGGCGGGGTGATCCTCGTCCAGCGCGAGGAGCTTGTCGCGATCCAGCGGAAGCTCCTCCCGCATCGTGCCCACCAGGATTCCCGTGGTGCCGACTCGCCAGACCTGAACGGTCCGGAACACCTCGGCCATCGCCCGGGTCATCGACAGCGCCTGGTCGCGCGTCACGCAGTGCAAGGGAAGCCACTGGCAGACCACGCCTCCGGGGCGAAGGGCCGTGAGGCAGCTCTCGTAGAACTCGCGGGAGTAGAGCTGCGTCATTCCCGCGAACTGGGGTGGCATGGGCTCGAGAGTGATCACGTCATAGTGGTTGCGCCGTTGGCGAAGGACCGCCCGCCCGTCGTCCGCGATCTGGAGGCACCTCGGGTTCTCTCCGATCCAGCGGTTCCAGTTCCCGAACCAGCCGAGGCAGTCGAGGACTTCCGGGTGGATGTCGACGAGCTCGACCCGCTCCCGGACGTGCAGGCTCATCGCCCCGGCGGTTCCGCCCGTGCCGGTGCAGATCACGAGCGCTCGTTCCACATCTTCCGGACCGTGGAGGAGAGCCGGAAGGTGGGCCATCAGCTTCATGTAGTGATAGCCCTCGTTCGTCTGGTCCAGAGTGCCGGCCGCCTCGAAGCCGTCCAGGCGAATGGTGCGCAGTCCGGCGGGGAGCTCCACCACCGTGACCGTGCCGGTGGCGCCTTCCCGGTGGAACAGAACCTCCGTGGCTCTCTCCCGGCCGAAGATTCGCGGAAGACAGATTCTCGCCGAGTCGAGCTCCGGGGAACCGTCGAAGCGGGGATTCACCGCCGCCAGGAGGGCGACCACCGCGACGACGGCGATTCCGGCGGCCAACCCTTTTCGCCGGGAACCGCGCCGGCCGGAGACCAGGAACCAGGCCGCACCTCCGAGACCGGTGATCCCGGCGAAGACCCAGAGCGTCCCGAGAAGGGAGAACGTCGGAACGAGGAGGTAGGGAGCGACCAGCGGGCCCGTCACCGTTCCCAGAGTGTTCCAGAAGATCACGTCGCCGGTCCTCCTCCCCGTTCGTCCGGGGGCGAAGGCGAGACGCCGCAAGATCAGCGGAAGGACCATCCCGAGCGGCACCGTGAAGGGCAGCAGGCACAACAGGGAGAGGACCAGCGCCACGACGACGTACTCTCCGGGCTGGACCCCCGACTCCGCGTTCACGAGCCAACCGAGCAGAACCCGGGCGGCGGCCCCCGGCGGCTCCCCGCCGAACCCCGGCACGCCTCCGTGGGCCGACAGGAGGAGGGGCACTGACCAGCGAATCGGCACGTCGCGGGAGACAAGCAATCCTGCCGCCCCGGCGAGGAGGATCAGGCCGAGCGTCCGGGGCTCGCGTACCCTCCGGGCCGGCAGGCGGCCGGCGAGCAAGCTCCCCAGGGAGAGACCCACGAGGAAGACCGCGAGCATGAGGGCGAAGGAGTGAACCTTCGCGATCAACGCGAGCACGAGCGTGCGGACGTAAACCACTTCGCAACCGAGGAGGACGAAACCCGAGAGGTAAGCCGTCGCCAGTCCCATCCCTCGGTCCCGACCTCGGGGCTCCTCCTCTCCGTCGACCGGAGCGGCATCCGGCGGGGCTTCGAGGCCGTCATCGTCCACCGAAGCGGGCGCCGGGTCCGGGCGGCGAAGGCCCAGTGCGGTGGCGACCCCGGCCACCGCGAAGTTCGCGATCGCGCCGACCGCGCTGGTGCCCGACAACCCGAACGCGGGAATCAGAACGAAGCTGGCGACGAGGGCCCCCGCGGCGGCCCCGAAGACATGGACTCCGTAGAGCACCGTAAAGTAGGCCCCGCCTCCGATGCGGTCCCGAACCATGAAGGTCGCGATCGCGGGAAGAGTGCCGCCCATGGCGAACGTGGGCACCAAGAGGATCAAACCGGCGGAGACGGCTTTGGAGAGAAAGGGGATCCTCCCTCCGCCTCCTCCCAGGAGGTGGTCGAGTCCTCCGACCGTCCCGATCCAGTGCGGAAGCACCAGCGCGCAGGCCCCCAGAGCCAGCTCCAGGAGCGCATAGAGAAGCAGCGGCCGTCTCAGGCGATCCGCCAGGCGTCCCAAGACCAGCGCTCCCGCCGCCATCCCGGCCATGAACGCGGCGAGGATCGTCGAGACGGCGACGGCGGAAGAGCCGAGCACGTTCGTCAGGGAGCGCACCCAGACGACTTCGTAGGAGAGCCCGGCGGCTCCGCTGAGGAGAAGGAGCAACGGGAGAAGGAGACGCGGGGCGCGGCGACGGGACATGCGGGCGCTTGCCTCTACGGGATCCGGTCGGCGGCGCCGCCCATCGCGGGGGACGGATGGAGGAGAACCACTCCCAGGGATCTCGCGCGCAACGTCCCGTTCCTCTCTCGTGCCGATCGTGCCGAACGGCGGGCCGGCGGCGGCATCGATTCGGCGTGGAGCCGGGACGACCGGACTTTGCCGCGACCCCGGGAGGGCGGAAGAGAAAAGGGGGATGCGCGATGCGCACCCCCCGATGGGGATCCCGGCGGCGTCCTACTCTCCCACTCGCTCTCACGAGCAGTACCATCGGCGCTGGAGGGCTTAACTGCCGTGTTCGGAATGGGTACGGGTGTGACCCCTCCGCCATTGCCGCCGAGAACCGTGCGCCTCGGGTCCCGCCCCCGACCGAAGCGGAGCGGGTCGAGGCAGGCTCGACAATCGAGGCGACGAAATCGGATGACGCGCGAGCGCCGGATCGAGCGAAGATGATCAAGCCTCACGGGTGATTAGTACAGGTCAGCTGAGCACATCGCTGCGCTTACACTTCCTGCCTATCGACCTTGTCGTCTCCAAGGACCCTTCAGCCACCGAAGTGGAGGGAAGTCTCATCTTGGGGTGGGCTTCCCGCTTAGATGCTTTCAGCGGTTATCCCTGCCGAACATAGCTACCCAGCGATGCATCTGGCGACACAACTGGTACACTAGAGGTTCGTCCATCCCGGTCCTCTCGTACTGGGGACAGATCCCCTCAAACTTCCTGACGCCCACGGCGGATAAGGACCGAACTGTCTCACGACGTTCTGAACCCAGCTCGCGTACCGCTTTAATTGGCGAACAGCCAAACCCTTG
>JALGZR010000212.1 GCA_025774805.1 bacterium | reverse complement strand
CACGTCGACCTCGGTCGCGGAGATCCGCGCGATCCGGACCCGGTACTCGACCCCGGTCAGGAACGCGCGGGACCGCGGCCCGGCGACGAGGTTCCCGTCCGCGTCGTGGAGGACGACCTCCCCGTCGGACCAGAGGAACCGGTACCCGCGGACGCCGTCCTCGAGCTGCAGGAACCAGGGGTGCCCGCCGACGGTCGCGGCGGCGTCGATCCGGAAGATCGCCCCGACCTCCGTCGCCTCCGGGTCGACGATCTCGTCGTCGTCGTCCCGGAAGTACCTCCCGCCGCCGACCACCGCGGCGTGACTCTGAACGAGGTACCCGCCGGAGACCGAGAACGTCGCGCCCTCCGTCGCGCCCTCCGAGGCGAACGTCCACGCGGGGTCGTCGGCCGACGGGAGGACGTCCCCGCGGACGATCCGCTCGACGACGAGCGCGTCGGGCGCGACCCCCGGGGACATCCCCGGTTGGTCGAGGAGCCAGGGGTCGACGTCGAGCTCCGCGTGCCCGAGCTCGACCTCCCCGAGGATGATCCGGAAGAAGAACCAAGTCAAGTACCTCACGTCGTACCCGGAGAGCGCGCGGGCGATCTCGACGAGCCCGGCGGCGGAGCCCTTCTTCTTCCACATCCGGACGGCGATCGCGATCAGCTGCCGGAGGTCGCCCTCCGAGATCCCCCCGATCACCCCCTCGAGCGTCTTCGTCAGACCGACGAGCCAGCCGAGGAACTCGAGCGCGTTCGCCGGGCACTCCTCCGGGTCGAAGAGCGTCGCGAGCGCGCGGATCAGGCCGTCCGTGACGTTCCACGACTCGTCGAGCCCCTCGGTGAACCGCTTGAGGAGGAGGTCCCCGTCCGCCTCGTCCCCGTCCCGGATCGCCTGGATGATCATCGGGTAGATCCGGAGGAGGTCCCCCGGGTCCCTCCCGATCGTGAACGCGTAGAAGTTCGGGACGGTCGTGAAGGTGTAGGTCGCCATCGCTCAGTCCCCCTCGACGATCGCGAGCAGCCCCTCGTCGTCCCGGGCGGCGATCGCGACGAAGACCCGCCGCTCGAACTCGAACTCCTCCGTCGGGTGGATCACGACGGAGTAGACGTCGGTTACGGTCAGCGCCGACCGCGGGCCGTCGAACCCCGCCTCGAACGTCGGGGCCCCCCCGCTTACCGTCATCGCCAATTCCCAGCCGTTCCCCCGGTTGACCGCGACCTTCCAGGGCTCCTCGAGCGTTCCCTCGTCCTCGATCCGGAAGGAGATCACGGCGTCGACGTCGGCGTCCAGGGCGTCCCGCGTCGGGTCGACCGGGATCACCACCGGCGCCTCCGGGTTCGATTCGATGAGGTCGACCGCCGACGCGTTGACCGAGCCCGCCGGGAGCGGCGGCGTGACGTACCGGGTGAAGGAGGATCCGTCGAGGTACTCCTGATAGACCCCCGCCCCCGGCGCCTCCTCGACCCGCCCGCCGAACGCGACGTGGTTCGGGTCGGTGTCGGTCGCGGCGTTGAAGTGCATCTCCTTCGTGTTCGCGAAGAGGTGGTCGACGACCCACGACCCCGCCGGCGCCTTCGTGTAGATCCCCGGGTTGTTCCCCGCCCCGGACACGGACGGGTTCGCCGTCCCCGCCGCCCAGAGCTTCCCGGTCGCGTCCCTCGCGATCGCGAAGCAGCGGCTCCCCTGCGCGGAGCTCGGGAACCCGCCGGTCGCCGCCCAGACCGTCCCGTTCCAGAACCAGACGGAGTTCGTCCCGCCGGAGAATACGAAGATCCCCGCGTACGCCTCGGTCGGGGAGACGACCGTCAGGTTCCGGACGTCCGTCGACGCCGCCGGCCGCGCGATCGCCGCCCAGTTACCCGGGGTCCGGACGTCGCCGCCGGTGAAGAGGACCGCCCCGCTCCCGTTCGGCAGCACCATCACGTAGTCCGGCCCCGACCCGTCGAGGCCGCCGGTGAAGTTCGTCTGGAACCCGAAGTCGAGGACCTGCGCGACGTTCGTCCCGTTCCAGTGCCAGAGCTTCTGATCGTTCGTGTCGGCCGGCGTGCAGCCGAGGATCAGGACGTCGTTCTTCGCCCGGACGTACACGCGCGGGGCGTTGATTATCCCGGTGAGCTTCAGGTTCGACCACGTCGTCCCGTCCTTGATCAGGAGCCACGTCTCCGTCGAGGTCGACATCAGCGCGACGACGTAGGTCCCGGAGAAGACGTGAAGGTCGTACACCTGCCCGTTCGGGTCGGCGGCGTCCGACGCCTTCACGTGCTCCTGGACCCAGGCCGAGGGGTCGATCGTCCGGTGGACGATCGTCGCGGTGACGACGTTCCCCGGCTTACTCGTGCTCCCGATGTAGATCTCCAGCGGCATCAGATCACCTCGATCGGGTTCCCGCCCCCGTC
>JALGZR010000211.1:1154-3543 GCA_025774805.1 bacterium | reverse complement strand
GCCCGTACCCTCTTCGAGGTTCTGCAGATTCGGGACGCGGCGGTGGTCGGCCTCGACGTGAATCGGGCCGCTACCCTCGCCTACCTCGATCGGTACGAGGATGCCCTCGCCCTCTACCGAAAGGCCCGGCGGGAGGCCCGTTCGCTCCGATTCACCATGATCGAGGCTCAGGTGACGCACAATATCGGGCATCTCCACGTGCTCTCTTCCCGGCACCACGAGGCGCTCCGTTATCTCCGCGAAGCGCGGTCGGCGTTCGAGGCGATCGACGACCCGCTGCAGGTGGCGAAGTGCGATCTGAACCGGTCCGACGTCTACCTCCGGCTCAACCTGAATCGCGAAGCAGTGGCCATGGCGGATGGCGCGGCACAGATCTTTCTGGAACGGGGAGTCAACTACGATGCCGGCCTCTCGTTGCTCGTCGGGGGGCGAGCCTTGAGCGAGGCGGGGAGCGACGGGGAGGCGCTCGACAGAATGGGCCGAGCGAAACGTCTCTTCACTCGGGAGGGGCTTCCCCTCCGCGCCGGGCTGGTCGCCCTTCGCACGGCGCAACACCACATGGGCCGCGGTCGGACGGGCGACGCCCGCGCTGCCTATAAGCAGGCCGATCGGATCCTGGGGAGAAGACCGGTCTCTTCGGTGGAGGTTCTCCGGCTCCAGACGAGGGGCGCTCTCGAGCTGATGGAGGGGAAACCGAAGCGATCCCACGCGACCTCGATGAGAGCGCGAGGCATCGCACGGCGCGTGAGCGACCCGTGGCTCCAGTATCAGGGCAACATTCTTCTCGCTCGATCGAAGGCCGCCATCCGTGACCGGGCGGGGAGCATCGCTCACTACCGGAAGGCGGCCGATCTGGCCGATCAGATGCGCCTCGAACTCGGTAGCGACGATTTCAAGGTCTCCTTCCTGAGCGATAAGCAAGAGGTGTACGACCGGCTCCTCGAGCTCTCCCTCTCCGGCACCCGCGCCCGGAGAATCGATCGGGTCTTCGACATGGTCGAGCGGGCACGCTCGCGCGCTCTTCTCGACCAGATTGCGTCGGGGGGAGGCGCCGAGGTGACGGGAGATCGTCTCCTCTCCCGACTCGAAGCGAAGCTCAGTTGGTTCCGGTCGAAGATGAACCGGGAGGCTCTTCTCGGCTCCGAGGGTTCGCCCGAGACGATTCGGGAATGCCGGCGGGAGATCCGGAGGTGCGAGGGGCGGATTGTGGAGACCCGGCACCGAATGGCGGAACGGAGGCGGACCTCCCGGCCCTTGACCGGGCGATGGCCTCTCTCCGCCATTCAGCAGGGGTTGCCAGGGGGCGAAGCGCTCGTGGAGTACGTCGTCCTCCGTGAGACGATTCACGCATTCTGCGTCGGCCGCGATCGGGCGGAGCTGGTCGCTCTGCCGGCGAGACCGGAAGAAGTGAGGCGACTCGCCTCTCAGCTCCGGGATCAGATGGAGCTCTGCTCACTACCGGACGAGTTCCGCGAGAGGCGCGGCGCGTATCTCGAGCAAGCGGTCGGCCTCGTTCTCCGGGCGCTCTACGAGGCGCTCTGGAGACCATTGGAGGGGGCGGTACGGGAACGGTCGGTGACGATCGTGCCGCACCGCTTCCTTCATGGTCTCCCTTTCCATGCGTTTCTCGACGGCGAAACCTGCCTCGCCGACCGGCACGCGATCCGCTACGCCCCGAGCGCCTCCGTCGATCGTCATTGCAGGCGGCGGCGCCGGAGACCGGCGAGCGGCGCCCTGCTCGTCGCGGTCCCCGGGTCCGGGCTGGCATCGATCGAGAAGGAGGCGCGCGCCGTGACGGAAGCGCTGCGCGGGGCCGAGGTGGTCAGGCGGCGCTCGATCGGCGGCGAGCGGTTCCTCGTTGAGGCGGGCCGGAGCGGAATCGTCCACATCGCGACCCACGGCCGCTTCCGCCGGGACAACCCATCGTTCTCTTCGCTCTCTCTCGGAGGTGAGGAGCTTCACATGTATCGTCTGCTCGGCGCGCGCCTCCGGGCGCGGCTGGTCACCCTGAGCGCCTGCCAGACGGGGGTGGACGTCGTTCGGCAGGGAGACGAGCTGGTCGGTCTGGCGCGGGGCTTTCTCCTGGCGGGAGCCGACTCCGTCGTGGTCAGCCTCTGGCGGGTCAAGGACGAGACGACCGCCTTCTTCATGGAACGCTTCTACGGCGGGCTTCGCGACGGGTTACCCAAGAACGACGCGCTTCGCGACGCCGGTCGCGCGGTCCGCGAGCGGCACCCCCATCCGTACTACTGGGCCCCCTTCATTCTGGTGGGAGAACCAAGGCCGATGACGGCGCCCTCTACGAAAGGAAAACGGGCGTGGCTGTGAATCCTCGGCCGAGGTGAAACTCGGAGGCTCCCTTCGGATCCACGTGCCCCGCCCTAATGTG
>JALGZR010000211.1:0-1110 GCA_025774805.1 bacterium | reverse complement strand
GGCTCTTCTTACGCCGCCCCCCTCGAGCACCGCCAAATAGATTCCGGAGGGGGCCGGGCCGCCGTCCCTGACAGTTCCATCCCAGCGGACCTCCTGCCAGCCCGCCTCCTGGTGGGCCTCCACCAAGGTCGAGACGAGGCGGCCGCCTACATCGAAGACTCGAAGGGTGACCGGCCCGCCCTCGGGCAGGGCATAGCGAATGGTCGTGGTCGGGTTGAACGGGTTCGGCCGGTTCGGATCGAGCCGAACGAGCCGTTCCCGTTGGCCGCGTTCCCTGCGGCATAGAAGGTGACGTGGCCTCCCCCCGACGAGGGTGAGATCCATTTCAGGCTCCAGCCGGGGGCGACGTCGGGAACCCCGAAATCGGTTCCGACGAGGGTATGCTTGATGTACGACCTTCCCGACGCCGTGTCGAGCGAAGCCTGCGTCCGAACCGGATCGGTGACGAAAATCTCACCCACCGGCTGGCCGTTGCCGTCGAGGACGGTCAGCTCGAAGCCCCACATCTGCTGGCCGTCTTGCCCCAGTTCCACGGAGATGTCGATCGTATCCCCCCGAACGTAGGTGATCGGGCCGACGATGTTCAGGAACCCGTCGCCTTCGTTCAGGTTGCCGTGGCAGTCGACCTGCGCGCAGGTCATCTCTCCGGGGGCGCCGGTCACCCCGTCGGGCGGACCGTCCGGGAAGGCGAGAGCGAGCGATGGGATGAGCGAAGCGAGCAGAAGGGCGATGGGACGATAGCGACGTGACATGAGAGGAACCTCCGTGTGTGAGCCCAGGCCCGACACGGCCTCCATTTGCGATTCTCGTCGAAGTAGTGCGCTGGAGAGCCCGGGTTGAAGCGGGGAGTTCTTTGAACTTAATGCAATCGGGGCAGCATATCAAGCGTGCCAGCGTAGCCGGAGTTGGGCCGCTCTCAGCGAACGAGCACGGCTTTGACGGTCCGGCTGTGGCCTTCGGCTTCGAGACGGATCAGGTAGAGGCCGCTCGGAGCGGCGCGGCCCTGGTCGTCCGTTCCGTCCCAGGTCACCTCGTGGAGGCCGCCCCGGCGCACTCCCCGGTCGAGAGTCTTCAGCAGCCGGCCCGCCGGCGTGAGGACCGCGATCCGGA
>JALGZR010000210.1 GCA_025774805.1 bacterium | reverse complement strand
CCCTGCTCGCGGAGGAGCTCGGGAAGCCCGTCGAGGGCGCGGGCCTGCCCTGGATCAACCCGAAGCTCGAGGCCTGGGCCGAGGCTCACGGGGGGTACTGGGAGAGGGTGAACGCGGGCGTGATCGCGGCCCACGAGATCTGAGAGAAGGAGAAGTCATGACCGAGGATGCGATTCGCCGAGAGGCGGCGAGGATGGGAGTGGAGATTCGGGACGACCTGGTCGAGAGGGCGCGGGCCGCCGACCTCGAAGAGCCCCGGCGCGTGGAGCTCGAGGCCGCGGAGACCGACGCCGCCGCCGCGGCGGTGGTGGACTGAGAGGCTTGACAGGCGCGGCGCGAGGATATAGGTTACGCGCTCGAAACCACGAGAGGATCTAAAAGATGGCGAGGACAATCCGCGAGGGGAAGGTCAAGAAGGGGGGTCAGAATGAGGCCCCCTTGACCGAGCGGCCCGCGCCGCCCGGGGCTCAGGAGCCGGTCGAGTATGAGGGCAGTCCTGAGAGGCCGACCCGGCCCGCGGTGCCCGATCCCTTGATCGAGGCCACCGGGCCGGGGGACGCCGCGAGCGTGATCGCCGACGTTGATCGGGTCGGGACTTTGGCGCCCATCGACGCGCTGACGACGGAGGAGATCGCACGCCTGGTGACGGACAACTGGGACGCCCCGGACGAATGCTGTGAGGGGAGCTCCATCGCCGTCGGCGAGGATGACGTCTTTCTGAGCCACGGGATCGGGGACGTGTCGATCCCCCGCGCGGCTTTCGATGAGCTCGTCCGGTGGTACTTCGATCCTCAGCCGCTCGAGGAGAAGGCTCCCGAAGTCGAGATCCTCGAGCTTCCGGAGGACGAGTCATGAACCCGGCTGACGAGGCGCGGCTGAGAAGGCTGGCGTCCGCTCGCCACCGCGGCGCTCACGGCGCCGGGCGGATCCCGATCGTGGACGCGACCGGGGAGAAATGGGTTTCCAGGAAGCGCCCAGGGAGGCCCGCCCCCACCTTCGAGCGGGTGACGGATTGGAGGAGAACCCTGGAGATCCTGGCTTATGGTGCGATCGTGCTCGGGGGCCTCATGATTCTGGTGATGCTGTGAGGGCGATCCTCGTCACGACTCCTATGAACCAGGCGGCCGTTGCCGCCCGGGAGGCCCGCGACCGCGTCGCGGAGGGCGACGGGGTCTACTTCAGGCGGTTCGCTCGGGAGCCCCGCGGGCTCGAGGTCGGGACCAAGATCTACTACGTGGAGGAGGGCCACGTTCGGGGCTACGCCGTGGTCGACGAGGTGAGTGAGGTGGACGAGGGTGACGAGCCCCTGGTGTGCGAGACCACTGGGAAGGAGTGGCCGCCGGGGGTCTACGCGATCATGCGCGCCGACTCCTGGAAGTGGATCGAGCCGATCCGCCACCGAGGTTTTCAGGGGTTTCGCTATTTCGACGACCGCAATGCGCGGGTCGTCGGGGGGTGGCTCGATCCCAAGCCGAGGACGCCATGAACAGGCAGGTCACGCGGTGGCCCCGTCGACGGACTCGATCCACGAAGGGCTCGAGGGGTGCTGGGGTCGAGGAGATCGTTCCCCGCGGCGAGACGATCCCCGGGCCCCAGCGGGTCTCGAACCCCGGGAAGAAGGGCTCGATGGTGCGGCGCCAGGAACTGGGTCGGAAGTTCGCCGCGATGAAGAGGGCCAAGCGCCGCGAGGAGGTGACCACGTTCGAGGACCTCGACGCCTGCTTGGGTAGGCCGATCGAGCGAGAGGAGGACTAGCATGAACCCCGACACCGGGCAGTTCGAGCCCGCGACCCTCGAGACCCCCTCATGGTGGGTCAAGTTCAAGGAAGGGGAGCTCGTGGACTTGAAGAACATTCGATTCAGGGTTGCGGCCGTTATGGAGGATGAGCTCCACCTCGACCTCGTGGAGGATCGTCGGGGTCCCGTCAACGTTCTGCGGTTCCTTCTGGAGGAAGAGGTCAAACTCAAGGGCTACCATTTCAAGGTGAAGAGCCTCAGTGGTCCCGGAGCGAAATTGAAGTTCTTGGTTCTCGAGCCTCACCCCGATCGTGAGGTCCGGTGCGAGGATGAGCTCCACGCCATGGTTCGCAAGTTCGAAGATCTCCCCGGTGGCTTCGTGGTGAGCGCGGAGGAGGGGGAGGAGATCGCGCGACTGTGCGCCGAGGGGGCGGAGCGGCTGAGGCGCGCGGCCGAGGAGCCCCTGGGGCAGTGGTGGAAGGATTTTGCGGACCTCCCGGACGGGGAGGTCGAGATCCGGGGTTACAAGTTCAAGAGCCTGGGAGCGACGACGAGCGACCTTCTTCTTGAGTACGTCCCCACCCCAGGAGGCAAACCCCAACAGTTCCCTACTCCCGGGGAGATCGTCCACGTCAGAGATCACCTCTTCCTGG
>JALGZR010000123.1 GCA_025774805.1 bacterium | reverse complement strand
CTTCCGGTGGGGTTTCGACGCCGTGAAGAAGGAGCTGCGGGAGACGTGGAAGAGGCTCGGGGTCTCCACCCGGGAGGGCGAGCGGGCCCTCCGGTCCGCCTACAAGGCCCAGAAGGCGTTCGAGCGGGACCTCGTCGACACGGGCCGCGACGCTCTGCAGATCCTCCACGACCAGGGCGAGCCGGGTATCGTCCTGCTCGGACGGCCTTACAATCTCTACGATTCGGGCGTGAACCTGAACGTCCCGACCAAGCTGCGCGACTACTACGGGGTGAACGTGATCCCGCTGGACTTCCTCCCGCTCTGGGGGGTGGACATTCGCCGCGCGAACCCGAACATGTACTGGAACTACGGCCGCAAGATCCTCCAGGCCGCGAGCATCGTCGGCCGACACCCGAATCTCCACGTCATCTACATCACGAACTTCAAGTGCGGGCCCGACTCGTACGTGAAACACTTCATCCACGAGGCGTCCGGGAAGCCCTTCTTGAGTCTCACGATCGACGGCCATTCCAATGATGCCGGCATCATGACGCGGTGCGAGGCCTACCTCGACTCCAAGGGGTTCCTGCGCCGCTGGGCCGATCGAATCGCCGTGGGGGCTTGACGCGTTGGCCGCGCGACCGAAGACCCTGAAGGGCCGCAAGCTCTACATCCCTCCGATGGCCTACGGCTCGGCGACGCTGGTCGCCGCGGTCTTCCGCTCCTCCGGAATCGACGCGGAACCCACCCCCCCCTCGAACGAGAGAACGCTTCTCCTGGGGGGACGGCACACGTCGGGCGACGAGTGCTACCCGGAGAAGGTGACGCTCGGCGACTTCCTGCGCATCACCGAGAGGGACGACTTCGATCCGGCCAAGACCGCCCTGTTCATGCCGACCGCCGGGGGCCCCTGCCGTTTCGGCCAGTACGCCGTCCTGCTCGAAAAGGTGCTCCGCGACATCGGGTACGAGGACGTGCTCGTCTTCTCACCGTCGTCGAAGGACGGCTACCACGGCATCGGGGAGAACATGGAGAGAAAGGTCTGGCGCGCCCTCGCCTCGGCGGACGTCCTGCGGAAGATGCTCCTGCGCACCCGGCCCTACGAGCGGACCCCCGGCGACGCGGACGGGGTGTACGAGGAGGGTCTCGCCGGGCTCACCCGCGTGCTCGAGAAGCCCCGGGTCTCGCAGGGGAAGCGGCTCGAGATGATCGTGGAGGTGCTGGTGGCCGCGCGAGACCGGTTCCGTGCCATCCCCGCGGACTACCTCCAGGACCGTCCCCTGATCGGCATCGTGGGCGAGATCTTCTGCCGATTGAACCGGTTCTCGAACGAGGACCTGGCCCGCAAGGTGGAGGAGCAGGGGGGCGAGACGTGGCTCTCCGACATCGCCGAGTGGGTCTGGTACACGAACTCCGAGAAGCGGATCCGCATCAAGAGCGAGGGGAGGAACGCGGCGGGTCGGCTGGCCAAGGCGATGGTGAAGGAGTTCGTCCAGCGCGCGGACGAGCACGCGATGTACGAACCGTTCGAGGAGGACTTCGTGGGAGTCGAGGAGCCGGACGACATCCACGCCATCCTCGACGGGGCGAGTCCCTATCTTCCCCAGGAGGGAGCCCTCGGCGAGATGGTGCTGTCGGTCGGGAAGTCGATCCACCTTCACTCCAAGGGGGCGGACGGAGTGATCGACATCTCTCCCTTCTCCTGCATGAACGGCATCGTGAGCGAGGGGGTCTATCCGCGCATCTCGGAGGATCACGACGGCCTCCCGATCCGGAACTTCTACTTCGACGGCACGCAGGTGGACCTGGATCAGCAGATCGGGATCTTCCTCGAGCTTGCCCGAAGCTACCGCGCGCGAAAGAAGATTTCCCCCCGGTACCCCAAGCACTGGAATCGGACCTAGCCCGGACCCGGTCCGGGTCTTTCCGCCATCCCCGAAAGCGCATATGCTGTCCCGAGCGGTACGCCCGATCGGCGGCCCGATTGGTGGTAGGTGTCGCTCACGGGGGGGCGGGCATGAGAGCGGTCGTCATTCACGGCGGCGGGAAGGCCCTCGCCTTCGTGCGGGATCTCCTGGCCGACGGGATCGAGACGTACGTGCTCCACGGGAAGAGCCCCGTGTTCGCCACGGGCTATCCCGGAGTCCGCCCCGGATTCCGCGAGTCCCTCCGCCGCGATCGCCTCGACAGCCAGTACCCCGATCCCGTGACGCGACCCGAGGAGTACCGCCGCTTCGTGCTCGAGCAGCTCGAGCTCATCCGTCCCGAGATCGTGATCCCCGCCAACGCCGCGGAGATCACCGCTCTCTATCCCGCCCGCGGGGAGATCGAGGCCGCCGGCATCGTCTTCCCGTTCGGCGAGGAGGAGACGTACCAGTCCCTGCGGGACAAATCCAAGCTCCACGAACTGTTTCCCGAGTACGTGGCGGACACCAAGGTCCTCGAGGGGCACTGGTACCAGAAGCCCTGTCTGCAGACGAGTTCCAAGGGGGTGCGGCGGGTCGGCGTCGACGGCAAGTGGGTCCTCCAGAGGGAGTTCGTGGGGTACGGCGTCGGTTACGAAACCCTGGTCGACAAGGGCGAGGTCAAGTACCGCTTCATGCACCGGCGGAGGCGGGAGATCCCGGCGAGCGGCGGGGCGTCGACGGCGCGCGTCTCCTACTGGCACGAAGGGATCGCGGCCGCCGCGGAGGACATCCTCCGGCGCGCCGGCTGGACGGGCTTCGCGATGCTGGAGTTCCGCCAGAACGAGCAGGGGGATTTCACGCTGATCGAGATCAACCCCCGGCCCTGGGGGTCCATCCAGCTCGCCATCGACAGCGGGGTCCGCTTCCCCTCCTTCGCCTACCGGTACTTCGTGCGGGGGGAGCAGATCCCGTGCCCGCCTCCGCGTGCCGACGGCGAGGTGGAGACGCGCATCGTTCCCTACGACATCCTGACCGGAATCCAGTACCTCGGGCGCGGGGACGGCAGGAACTTCCTCGACGCGCTCTCCGTGTGGAAGGACTTCCACTGGGAGATCTTCCGGCCGCTCGACCGCCGCCACCTCCTGGTGAATCCGCTCTTTCTCTACGACGGCACCAAGGAGTTCCTCAAGTCGCTGGCCTCGAAGATCCGTCCGGGAAGGCGTTCGTGAATGCCGCTACGACTCCTCGTAGTCACGCATCTCTATCCCCGTTTCCCGGGTGACGCCTACGCGAAGTACCTCCACTTCCTCTGCCGGGGACTTCCCGATCACGGGGTCCGGCCGGTCGTCCTCGCTCCGCACGACGCGGGCGCGGAGCTGCAGGAGACCGTGGACGGGGTCCGGGTCTTCCGCTGTCGATACGCGGACCGGGACGACCTCGAGAACCTCGCCTATCGGGGACAGATGCACCGCCTCGCCCGGAATCCGCGCGGAGCGCTCCGGTTCCGGCGCCTCCTCGACTCCATGGCGCGGGCGGCCTCGAGCCTGATCGAGTCGGAGGGGATCACCGTCGCCGCGGGGCACTGGCTCGTTCCGTCGGGCCTGATCATGCGGAGAGTCGCCAAGCGGTCACGGATCCCCATGATCATGTCCTCCCACGGCACCGACGTCATGCTCGTGGCCCGGAAGGCGCCATTCCTCTACCGGATTCTGCGGACGTTCTGCCGCGGCCTCCGTCGCTGGACCACGGTGTCGAGCTTTCTGAAGAGCGAGCTCGTGAGGTTGGATCCCGTCCTCGAGCGGACGCTCGACGTGCTTCCGCTTCCCCACGATCAGAGCGTCTTCTATCCCGCGCCGGACGTGCCTCGGGAAGACGGCCTCGTCGTCTCGGTCACCCGCTTCACCCGACAGAAACGGGTGGATCAGCTCCTGACGGCCTTCGCTCGGGTCGCCAAGGCAAATCCCCGCGCCCGGCTCGAGGTTTTCGGCCAGACCCCGCCGCCCGACTCCGTACGAGGACGGGTACGCGCGCTGGGCATCGAAAGCCGGATCACGTTTCACGAGCTGACGACGCAGGACGACGTCCGGAGCGCGTATCATCGCGCGGCGGTGGTGGTGTTGAACTCGGTGAACGAGGGTTTCGGTCTGGCGCTGTCGGAGGCGATGCTCTGCGGCGCGCCGGTGATCGGCGCGGATTCCGGGGGAATCCCCGACATCGTTCGGGACATGCGCACCGGACTCCTGGTGCCCCCCGACGATCCCGTCCGCCTCGGAGACTCGATCCGGCGGATTCTGGAGGACCGGGATCTCCGTGAATCGTTGGCCGCGGCCGGGCTGAGCTACGCGACCGAGGCCTATGACCCCTCCCGTCTCGCCGGGCGGTACGCGGAGATCGTCCGGTCGGCGGCCCCGACCGAGCGGCCCGTCCCCCGATCGGAAGGAGAGGCGTGAGTATGGCGGCGCTCGCCCGTCTCGTCGCCACCGGTCTGTACACCGGATATCTGCGGCCCTACCCCGCCGTTTGGGGAACGCTGCTCGGCTGGATCCTCGGCGTTCTCCTGCTCCCCGCCTCCGACGCGGCCCGTGTGGGATGGGCGGCGTTCGCGATCGTCGTTTCGGTCGGAACCGCCCAGTGGGCGGAGACCGCGTTCGGGCACGACCACCGACGGGTGGTCATCGACGAGATCGCGGGCGTGCTCACGACGCTCGCTCTCGCTCCCGCATCGTTCCCGTACTCCGTTCTCGCGTTCTTCGCGTTCCGTCTGTTCGACAACCTCAAGCTCCCCCCCGTTCGCCGGCTCGAGGGGCTGCCCGGGGGATGGGGCGTGACCCTGGACGACGTCGCCGCCGGCCTCCAGGCCGCGCTGCTTTGCCGCATCCTCGCCTGGGTCTACGCGATCGCGGCGTGAGGGGAGGATCTTCCGACAATCGCGGCCCGGCGGATCGGATCACCGCTTGAGGGCGAAGTAGGTGCGCCGGAGAAAACCGTGATCGGCGATCTCGGAGGCGTGCCTCTCGACGAACTCGTCGATCCCGATCTTCGCGCCCTTGAAGTGCGGCGCCGCGTAGTCGTCGAACACCATCCGACCGCCGGAGGCGAGCCGGGGCCAAAGGGTCTCCGCGCAGTACACGAGGCTGTCCTTCAGATCACAGTCGATGAATACGAAGCAGAGCGGCCCGTCGATCGCCTCCAGCGTGTCCTGGAAGAACCCGGGCACGACCCGCACGCGGTCGGCCACCCGCAGTCTCTCGAGCTTCCTCGTGACGTAGGAGACGGACGTCTGCGTGAACCTGTCGTCCCGCACCGCCGCCCACCCGCGTGACTTCTCCCTCTCCAGCTCCTCGGGGTCGAAACCCCGGAAGGAGTCGCAGGCGTGAATCCTCTTGGACTTCCCTCGCCGCTCGAGGTGCTTCGCCATGATGATCGTCGTGCCCGCGAGGTCGCTGCCGCACTCCACGACGTCCCCGTCCACTTCGAGACAGCCGTCGAGCTGGGACAGGAGATCCTCGAGCCCCCCACCCCCCGCCATGTTCGTCTCGTAGCGGACCAGACGGGTCCCGTACAGAAACGGAAGGGCCAGCAGCAGCTCCTCGACCCAGCGTTTCGGTAGGGCGTTGCGGAGTCTCGACTTCCATGTGAGCGAGGGACTCATGGGGCGCTTGTCCGTGATCGGGCAGGGAGAGCGACCGTCCGCCGCGGTCGAAGTGTGTGGGGGGCCGGCGCGCGGCGTTCCATGATCGGGGAAGCGATTGACGCGTCGCAAGGGAAAAGGGCTCGAGAGTGCGGGCCTCCGGTGACTTGACCGCAGGATGCCGCCGCACGAGAATGCCCGGAACCCGTCCAGCTCGCCGCCGATCGCCGGAGGCGGGTCTTCGCCCGCGATCCCCGGACAATTCCGGGGGAGCACGACGAGGCCGGATGGCCACGATGCCCGAAGCTCCCGAGATCTCGGTCCTCGTCGTGACGTATCAGTCCCGGCAGTGGATCCGCGCGTGTCTCGACAGCATCTACGAATCCCGAATCGACGTTCCGTTCGAGGTGATCGTCGTGGACAACGCCTCGACGGACGGCACGCAGGGAGAGCTCACAGGCCCCTGGGCCGATCGATCGAACTTCCGGTCGATCCTGTTGCCGAAGAACACCGGTTTCGCGGCCGGGAACATGCGGGGTTACGAGCAGAGCCGCGGTCGCTACATCCTTCTGCTGAATCCCGACGCCGCGCTTCCTCCCGACGGCATGCGTCGGATGCTCGACTTCCTGAGGGAGTCCCCCGACGTGGGAGTCGTCGGCCCCAAGATCCTCATCGAAACGGGGGAGCGGGAGGAGTCGTTTCGACGATTCCCGTCCGTATTGGACGTACTGATCAAGCGGACCGCGCTTCGCGACGTCCCCGCATTCCAGGGCCGGCTGAATCGCTATCTGATGCGCGACCGGGACCCCGACGCGACGCAGGAGGTGGGTTGGGTCCAGGGAGCGTGCATGATGCTCCCACGCGGGGCGATCGACGACCTGGAGACGCTCTTCGACGAGCGGTTCTTCCTCTTCTACGAGGAGATCGATCTCTGCCGGCGTCTCTGGGAGGCGGGATGGCGCGTGGTCTACCTCCCGACGGTCGAGGTGTTTCACCAGTCGCGGCGGCTGAGCGCGGGCTCGATCCCGCAGGTCTTTCGCCGGAGCGCCGTTCAGCACCTCGTGCTCAGCGCCTGGAAGTACCACTGGAAGTGGGCCTTCCGCCGAAGACGGCGGTGACCCGACCGGAGCGGATCTCAGGAAGACCGGATCGGGGCGGGCGCTCCCAGAACGCGGCGGTACACCTCGAGCGTCCTCTCCGCCGTTCCTCCCCAGGAGAATGAGGCGGCCCGAGCCCTTCCCCGCTCGCGCCAGCGCGCTCTCTCGCTCTCCGAGGCCAGGAGCCGGTCGAGCGCCGCGACGATCTCGTCGCCGTTCTCGGGATCCACGCCGACTCCCGCGTCCCCGAGCACCTCGCCCGAGGCGGTGGTCCTCGACGCGATGACCGGAGTGTCGCAGGCCATCGCCTCGAGAATGGGAAGCCCGAAGCCCTCGTAGTGGGAGACGAGGACGAAGACCTCCGCGGCCGAGTAAGCCGCGACAAGGTGCCGGGGGGCGATGTCTTCGAGAAAGCGGACCCGGTCGGCGAGTCCGGTCTCGGCGGCGACGGTCTCCGGGAGATCGTGATCTCGAAACGCCTGCCCGACGATGACGAGATCGTGGGTCTCGGAGCCTCGGCTGCGGGCCCAGGCCCGGATCAGCCCGGCGTGGTTCTTGTGGGGACGCCGTTCCCCGACCGAGAGCACGAAGGGACGAGAGAGCGAGTGGGTCCGTCGGAACTCGGTCTGCGCCTCCCCGGACGCGGGGCGAAACCGCGGATCGGCCGCCAGGGGCACGACGTCCATGCGCTCGAGCGGAGCCCCGAACAGGCGGTGCATGTCGCGAGCCGTCGCGTGGGAATCGGTCATCACGGCGGCGGCCCGGCGAACCGTGCGCGCGAAGCAGATGCGCATGTAGGCGCGCTTCGTGCGGCCCGCCGCCGGGAAGAGCTCGGGACGCACGATGTACTTGGCGTCGTGCAGCGTCGCCACGACCGGAATGCCGCCGAACGCGACCGGTGCATCGAAGTGCGGGTAGTGCACGAGGTGCGCGCCGAGCGCACGGGCCCGGCGCGGCACCACCACGTGCTGGGCCGGGGACATGTGCCGGAGACGGGAGACGTGGTGGGTCAGGTTCGGGGCGTCCCACCGCTCCAGGCCGTACCCGTCCCAGGGGCGCGGGCGCCGGAGCAGGTGGAAGTGCCAGTCCGGCGCGAGCCGGAGGAGCTCCGGGAGGAGGGAGACGGCGTACTGTCCGATGCCGGTCGGCTTCTCCAGAACGAGGCGGGCGTCGAAGAGCACGGTCGGACGCGCGGTCAAAGGCCTCCCCCCGTGAGAGCCCACCGGAGCTGGCGACCGTGCGCCCGGAGCCGGGCCGCCTGGTCGGAACGGTTCCTCCCCCCGACCCAGAGGAGAGCGGCCCGCAGGATGCGCAGGAGGGAACCGCAGAGCGTGACGACACGCAGAGCGCCGACGGAACCGCTCCCGGGGTGCTTCTCGAAGTATCGGATCATGCTTCGTTGGCTGTCCAGGAGAGTGCGCGTCCTCGCGTGAGCGGCGCCGGCGGCGGTCTTCACGTGCATCAAACCCGGGCACGTCACGTACCAGACCTCCCATCCCGCGTCCCAGGCCCGGCGGCACCAGTCGGTGTCCTCGTAGTACATGAAGAGGCTCTCGTCCAAGGGTCCGATGTCCTCCAGGCACTCCCGCCGGATGCAGAGCGCCGCTCCGGTGACCATGTCCACTTTCCGGGTCTCGTCACGGCGCGATTCGGCCCGGTTCCGGGTGGGAAGGAAGTGCCCGAGCATGGTCTGACGAAGAAACTCGATCCAGGGCGTGGGAAACAGGGCGACCGACGGCTGGTGTCTTCCGTCCGGATACTCCAGCTTCGGGCCCGCGATTCCCGCCCGTGGCGTGCGCTCGAAGTGGTCGACGAGAGCCTCCACCACTCCCGGGCGCATTTCCGTGTCCGGATTGAGAAGGAGGATGAACTCCCCGCGCGCCCTCTCGAGAGCGATGTTGTTTCCCCGACTGAAACCGTGGTTGCTGTCGAGGGGGATGAGAAGGACGTGCGGAAACTCGCGACGGACGCGCTCCACACTCCCGTCGTGCGATCCGTTGTCGACCACGATCACCTCGGCATCCGCGGCGACATGGCGCCGAATCGAACCGAGACATGCCGACAGAAGGTCGGCCGTGTTCCAGTTCAGGATCACGATCGAGAGTCTCGGCCGGTCTCGGTCCACCATGGCTCTCCGCCGGGCGGGGGCGCGATCGATCCGAGGGACCGCTCGTACGCCAAGATGCCGGCGCCATGGCGCGATCGATCCGTCGAACCGGTTCGTCAGGGTAGTCCCTCGCGGAGTGCCGTCAAGGTGCATCGCGGACGATTCCGGCCGGCGCCACCGCCGGGGAACGATCTTGACACCCCAGGAGGAAGCCGGAATATTCACGGGGTCGAAATCGCCGAGAGCCGCCGCGAACCGGACTTGTCTCCCCCCTTCCGATCGCACTTCCCCGGAGACGAGTCGACTCCGTCTCGAGGACCCTGTGATCCACACGGGAGCGCTTCCCATCCTCCAACGCCTCGCCCGGACCCCGATTCGACCGGTCGCGGTCTTCACCGTTCTTCTCCTGTCCCCCGGGACCTCTCTCGGCGCGGGAACCGGTCGCGACGCGTTGCCCTTCGAGCCGGGCACCGAGCTCGAGCCGGCAACGCTGGAGCCGGCTCTCGCCTCGCCCGCCCCCTCGGTCGCGCTCCGAGGCCCGATCGACGAGAACGAGTACATCGTCGGCCCGGGAGATCTCTTCGCGATCACGATTCAGACCCGTCCCGGAGATGCGATCGTCGTCTCGATCGGACCGGAGGGCGAGCTCGTGCTCCCCGGCATCGCCTCCGTACCGTTGGCCGGGGAGTTGCTTTCCGGAGCCAAGCGGAAGATCCGGGACGCCGTCGCCTCCCAGTATCGGAATGCCGAGGTCAGCGTGTCTCTCACCGGTCTTCGACGGATCGAGGTGAACGTCGTCGGGAATGTCTCGCGTCCGGGGACGTACACCGGCACGGCCCTCGACGAGGCCAGCCGCATGATCCCGCGGCGGGGAGGAACGCCGGGTGGACCTCGTCCGGTATCGACGGCTCGGTGACCTCACCGCGAATCCACCGATCCTCGATGGAGACGTGATCCACGTGCCCTACTGGAAGCAGTCGATCCACATTCACGGCGCGGTGGAGGAGCCCGGGGAATACGAGTACGTCCTCGGAGACACGATCGAGTCCCTGATCGAGATCGCCGGAGGATTCCGGCCGGGCGCGCAAACCGATGTCGTCGAGGTGCGGGAGTTCGTGAGTGATCAGGAGGCGCGGTCCATCCCGGTGAGCCTGAAGGAAGCGGGTGGAGGGGGGAGACCCCTCAAGGACTCCGACCAGATCTACGTCCGGTATCGACCCGAGTACCGGCTGGTCCGCAGGGTCATCGTCGAGGGAGAGGTGCGATTCCCCGGGTCGTACGGGATCAACGAGGGAACGGATCGGCTCCTCGACGTCCTGGAAAAGGCCGGGGGCTTCACCGACGAGGCGTCTCTGCACGAGGGGCAGTTCATCCGGTCGAAGGGCGCCGAGAAGATCGATCTCGAGTTCGAACGGCTCAAGCTGATCCCGGTCGAGGACATGACG
>JALGZR010000029.1 GCA_025774805.1 bacterium | reverse complement strand
AGTCGACCCTCGATCCCAGGAACTCCGTCAGATCGTCCCGGTCCTGGTTCATGTTCCAGAAGTCGCACCCCGCGTACCAGATGCTGCCGTCGTGGTCGCGCCAGGCCGTCCAGCGTGCCAGGCTGTCGTTGTACACCCGGATGTCGTGATCGACGAAGTCCTCCCGGGCTCCGTCCGCGCACATGTAGGCGGCGTACTCGATGACGGCTCCCAACCACCCGGAAACGTCGAAGACCGGAGTCGTGACGACGTACCGGAAGTCGTTCTCCGGGATCGCCTGCCCCGCCGGCTTGGCGGCCCACATCCAATCGTTCGAGAAGGTGCAGGTGTTCCCCTTGTTCTTGTACTGGGGATCGAGCTCGAGGTGCCATCCGTCGTAGGTGCTCGCCGCGGTTTTAAGCACCCACTGGGCGTTGCCGGATCCGTTGTTTCCCGGTTCGATGACGAAGTTGTTGCTCTCGAAGTCGTCCGCGATCGAGTCGGTACCGGAGGAGAAAGTGACTAGGACGTTGTCGATGGCGCCTATGCCGTCGGTATCCATGTTGGCGCCACCTTCCTCGTCCGACCAGAGCTGGTCCGACTGGGCCGACCAGCGGATCTCGAATCCGGAGGCCATTCCGTTCGGGATCGGGATCTGTACGTTCTCGATCCACTGGGAGTTCCCGTGCACCTTGACCTCGTTGGAGTCCTCGTCGGAGGCGCCGAAGTAGTCGTCTCCGCAGTGCCGGCCCTCGTAATTCCCCGACACCCCGTTGAAGATGGCCTCCAACCCGCTACCGTCCGCGTTCTCCGTGACGAGCTTCCACTCGTTGGGAAACACGGACGTGTCGAGATACTCGAGAAAAAGGTAGTCATAATTGCACTCGACGTCATAGCGGACGTCGAACTCGATCGTTCCGCCCGAGTTCGCGTCGGCTCCGGAATCCCTCAGATTCAGCGTGTAGCTCCACATGTTCCCGTAGCCGACATTGTAGACCCAGAACACCTGGTCGTCCGTGCAGGCCTGGACCGTGCCGACGCTGTCGCAGCCGCACCAGGCGTTGTAGGTCCCGCCGTTCGACCCCGTCATGTACGTGGAGGTGTGCCACCGGTTGACGAGCCCTTCGGGCGGGTTCCAGAGAGACCAGTGGTCCCAGTGGTGGCTCGTGCCCGACCCCGGATTGGCCGGCCAGGTGCTGTCACCTCCGTCCCCCTCGAAGCACCAGACGTGACTCGGCGTCTGTCCGTTCGGAGAGTCGGTAGTGTCCCCCGCGTCGCAGTCCGTGTCCCCGACCAACACCCAGGTCGTGCCCGGCGCGGATCGGAAGAAGAGCGGAAGCTCGTGGTTGATCATCGGGTTTTGTGTGCCCTTCGGCTTCCATTCCCGAATCTTCGGGAGCTCTGCCTGCACGGCCAGTGACGCGACGAACACGACAAGGCCGCCCAGCAGTAAGCCGGTCATGAGGCGCTTCATCATTTGCTGAGACCCCCTGAGGTTGTAGTCGCCGGTTCCCGGGACGAGGACGTCGCAGATCGGTCCTCAGCAGTCGCCGGGACTCGGGTCTCCCCGGTGGCCGCCTCACGTACCTCGCGATCACGGGAATCCCCGACCCGGGGACAGGGCGGATCGGGCCCGCACCAGCGCTAACAACCCTAGCAAGAGGCGACTAAAAGGTCAAGAACGCCCAGTTCTGCCGACCGGGCAGAGCCCACCCGCACCGGGTCCGGGCCACGCCGAGAGGCGCGGAGGGCGGCACCGCGCGACGGAGACGGGGGTCGGCGGACACGGGGCCTGGCCGACACGGGGCCTGGCGGACCCGGAGACCGCTCGCGAGGGCGGGGAGGCGGGTCCACGGCGGGGCGGATCGGAGGCAAGGAGAAGAGGCCGATCCCGAAGGACCGGCCCCTCTCCTCATCCCTTCGTACGTGACGATCGCGCGGCCCTACCGCAGCAGCACCGCCTTCTTCGTGGCGGCGTATTCCCCGGCGACCATCTTGTAGAAGTAGATCCCGCTGGAGACCCACTCACCGCCATCGGCGCGGCCGTCCCACTCGCGGACGTAGGAATCCGCCTCCAGCGGCTCGTCGACGAGCGTACGCACCCTCTGACCGAGGATGTTGAACACGTCGATCTTGACGTGCGTACGGCCCGGAACGCTGAACCGGATGGAGGTCGAATTCGAGAACGGATTCGGCGAGGCCGCGGCCAGGTTGAATCCGAACCCGCTCGCGATCTGCGGCGCATCGTTGCCCCGCTGCAAGCAGTCGGGAGTGTTCGAGACCGACATTCCGAAGTCGGCCACGATGACCCGACCCAGGATGCAGGCCCGGGCAGCGTCGCTCAGCAGACACGACAGGTCGAAGCCTGTCGTCACCGCGGACCCGGCCTGCGGGAAGTCGGTCCGGGTCGCCTTCATGATGGCGATTCGGCCGTTGTCGGTCCCGGAACTCTGTTGGTAGGTCGCGAGCGGCACGACGTCGAGATCCGGGAACGTCGACACGCTCAGGCGGTCCCAGGTCAGGCGCAGCGGGCACTCACCGTAGATCCCGAGCTTGACGTCGGCCAGCGACGTGAGGGGGATACCTTCGACGTTGAGGACCTTGTCGTCGGTGGTGTTGTCGGCGTCCGCCGCGAACACGATCCCGAGGTACTGGTCGATGAAGTGGATCACCGAGTCGGCCGCCTGCCCGGCGACCGGACCGAGCGCGTACGCGATCTCGTCACCCGTGAGGAACAGGTTCCCACCGCGCTCGAGGTAGTTCATCAGCTCGATGCGCGTCGTGTCGTAGAACGCGTACGTGTCGAAGCGACCGTTGGTCCAGATCATCAGGTCGTACACGGGCTGGTTCAGGTCGTCCATGTACGCACCGAGACCCCGGGCCGCCACGGAGACCCCTCGCGGCTCCATCTGGGTGTTCGAGCCCGCACCGGAGACGTCGTACTTGTCCCAGTTCGGGTCCTCCTCCGACCCGCCGTAGAGGAGCGCGAGCGCTCTCTCGATGAAGTCCTCGGCCGCGTCGAAGGTTGCGCCGGCATCGAATGCGCCGAAGCCCAGACCGCCCGAGGGATTGAAGCTGGCCCTCGAGGCTTCCCAGTCGACGTAGACGCGCGGGAAGTCGTCGACGACGAGGATCCTCTCGTTGCCCGGACCGGCCGTCAGGCCGAAGGGCAGGATCGAGAACTCCGCGTTGCCCGTCGTGTCCGACGCCGACGACGGCCACGTCGAGAAGTTCGGGGTGGGCGTGGCGTTGTCCCGCGCCTTGACGTAGTACTCGACCGTGGTCCCGGCCACCCAGATGAGGCTGTCGGGCTCGGACGGAGGAGTGTGCCCCTTGCCGAAGCTGTAGTCCTCGCCGGTTCCACCGTCGTTCCCGATGATGGCCCGGTAGGTTCCCTCGTCCGTATCGGACTGAGGATCCGGAACGGCGAAGTCCATGGTCTTGGAGAACCAGGACGTGAACACCTGCTGGGAGTCCTTCGGCCCGGTCGGAGTGCTGTCCGGAGCGTCGTGACGCCAGTAGAGAGTCACGTTGCTCTGGCTGATGCCGTCCTGATCGTGGATCTCGATATTCATCGAGTCCGCGTTCGTGAACAGACGGCCGCCCCCGTGGATCCCGATCCAGTTCCCCTGCTCCTTGTTCTGCAGGAATGCGGTGTGGGCGGGATCCGACTTCGAGAACGTGTCACAGAAGGGGCTGATGTTGTCGAAGATCGTCGCCGTCCCGTCGAACGAACCGAACGAGACGTGGTCGATCAGGTACTGAACGCCACCGTGCTTGCCCCAGGACCACTCGCCGGCCTGCGACACGTCGATGATCTCGAACGAGAACTGCAACGAGTCGACTTCCGGACCGAGGAACTCGGTCACGTCGTCGTTGTCGTTCATGTTCCAGAAGTCGCAGCCCGAGTACCAGACGCTGCCGTCGAAGTCGAGCCAGATCGACCAGCGGTTGTTCACGGTGCTGAAGATCCGCAGGTACTGGTTCATGTAGTCTTCGCGGGCACCGTCCGCGCACTGGTACGCGGCGTACTCCACTACGCCGCCGGACCATCCGTTGGTGTCGATGACCGGAGAGGAGATGATGTAGTCGAAGTTGTTCTCCGGGATCGCCTCGCCGGCCGGCTTGGCCGCCCACATCCAGTCGTCGGAGAACGTGCAGGTGTTCCCCTTGTTCTTGTACTGGGGATCGAGCTCGAGGTGCCAACCGTCGTAGTAGCTCCCCGAGACGCCCCGCACCCACTGGGCGGCGCCGGATCCGTCATTTCCCGGTTCGATGACGAAGTTGTTGCTCTCGAAGTCGTCCGCGATCGAGTCGGTACCGGAGGTGAACGTGATGAGCACGTTGTCGACGGCGCCGATCCCGTCCGTGTCGCCGCGGGCGTCCTGGTCCGACCACGCCTGATCGGAGTAGGCCTTCCAGCGGATCTCGAAGCCCGAAATCATCCCGTTCGGGATCGGGAACTGGACGTTCTCGATCCAGCTCGAGTTTCCGTGCTGCTTGACCCCGCCGGTGTCCTCGTCGGAGGAGCTGAAGTAATCCTCTCCGCAGTGCCGGCCAGGCTGCGCGAGGCCCGAGACCCCGTTGAAGATGGCTTCCCGTCCAGTTCCGTTCGGGAACTCGGTGACGAGCATCCACTCGTCCGGGTCTGCCGCGGTGTTGAGGTACTCCAGGAAGAGGTAGTCGTAGTTGCACTCGACGTCGTAACGGACGTCGAACTCGATCGTCCCGCCCAGGGCCGCGTTGGCACCGCCGTCCTGCAGATTCAGGGTGTAGTCCCAACGGTTTCCGTACCCGGTCTTGTTCGTCCAGTACGCGACCATGTCCTGGCAGGTGACGATCGGCGTGTTGGTGCTGTCACACCCGCACCAGGCGTTGTACGTACCGCCGCTCGGGCCGGTCAGGAACGTGGTCGTGTGCCACAGACTCTCGAATCCCTCGGGAGGATTGTAGAGGGACCAGTGATCCCAGTTGTGGCTGTCGCCAGTGCCGGGATTGGCCGGCCACGTGCTGTCGCCTCCGTCACCCTCGAAGCACCAGACGTGGTTCGGCGTCTGGCCGTTCGGAGAGCCGGTCGTGTCCCCCGCCTCACAGTCCGAGTCGCTGACCAAGACCCAGGTCGTACCGGCGGTGGAACGGAAGAATAGGGGGAGCTCGTGGTTGAGCATGGGATTCTGCTCGCCCTTCGGCTTCCACTCCTTGAGCATCGGAAGCTCCGCTTGCGCGGCCATCGCGGCCACGAGGACCGCCAAGCCACCGAGCAGAACGCCCGTCAGAAAACGCTTGGTCATTTGTGCAGACCCCCTAGGGCTTTGCAGCACAGGATCAAGATGAGGATTTCGGGGTTGGGGAAGAGCCGCCGCATCCGTCGACTCCTCCGACGAAGCGAGAAGCACACCTCCTGAGGTAGGTCCTTGCGCATGATTCGTTACGGTTTGGGACAGCAACCTGACAACTCTAGCAAACGGGCAAGGGGGCGTCAACGATGCTGACATCCGTCAGCTTTCCGTGGATTCCTGGCGAGGATTCCCCGGAGAGGTCCACTCTTGCCGAATGATCCAAATTCTGTCTCACAGTGAGTGGCTTCGGCCCACCAGATCGACGAACTCGTTCCGGGTCGCCGCGTCGGACTGGAAGGACCCGAGCATGCAGCTCTTGACCGCCAGGCTGTTCTGCTTCTCCACCCCCCGCATCATCATGCAGAGGTGGCGGGCCTCGATCACGACCCCGACCCCGTACGGATCCAGCGCCCCCTGGACCGCCTCGGCGATCTGGGTGGTGAGGCGTTCCTGGACCTGGAGGCGCCGGGCGAAGATCTCCACGACCCGCGCGAGCTTGGACAGCCCCACGATCCGGTTCTTGGGCAGGTACGCGACATGGCACTTGCCGAAGAAGGGCAGGAGGTGGTGTTCGCACATGCTGTAGAGCTCGATCTCCCGGACCATGACCATCTCGTTGCAGTGCTCCTCGAAGACCGCTCTCCGGAGGGTGGCCATGGGATCCTGGGCATAGCCAACCGTTAAGACTCGCCAGGCGTCCTCCACCCTCTCCGGGGTCTTGACCAGACCCTCTCGACCGGGGTCCTCCCCGATGGACTCCAGAATGGTCCGCACGCTCTCCTGGAAGACACTCATCCGTTCGGGCTCCTGAGCGGGGTGTGCGACGGCGGTCCTCTCCCGGGCGGACGCCGGTCGAGCGCCGCTCCCGGCCCTCCGAGGACGGGGGCCGGGACCGGGGCCGGGAGGCCCAGCCTAGTCCTCCACCGAGCTTCCGGTCGAGGCGACCGTCTCCGTGGGGCGCGTCGGCTCGATCAGCGTCCGGAGCGTCACTCGGGGAGAGTAGACCGAGAGAATGCGGGCCCCCCGAGTACCGCACAGACGATCGGTGCCCGGTCGGCTGAGCGAGTGGACCTCGCCCGTTCCGATCTCCCGGCTGCCGGAGGACCCGACGACGCGGGCGCATCCCTCGAGAACGAGGTGGCACTCGACGTCCATCTCCGACAGCTCCCGGCCGAACTGCCCGCTTCCCGAGAATTCCCGCAGGATCACGCTGTAGCCCGGCTCGCTGTACACCTCGGTCGCGATGAACTCTCGAGCTTCCACCGATCGCTCTTCGGCCGATGATTCTTCCGGAGCCCGAGACTCCCCTTCGATCGCCATGATCAGCGTTCGCAGGAGGTCGAGCTTCTCGGAATCGGAGAGCCGGCCCTCCTGCACGCGGGGGTCCGCTTCCCGGACGAGCACGCTCATCTCGATGCCCAGGACGTTGGCAATTCGGCGAGTGACCTTGAGGCTGGGGACGCGCTGATTCGCCTCGATCTGGCTGATATACGCGGGAGCGACCTGGACCTTCCGGGCCAGGGCCGTCTGGGTCAAACCCCGCAGGCTCCGATAGAAACGGATGTTCTCGCCGATTCTTCTCATCACCACTCCTCCCCGTCGGTCGGGATCACGCCGCCTCCCGTACGTGACCACATCCGAAGAAATAGCAAGAAATGCAAGCCGTCAAGCAATATGTAAAGGATCCTACCTGTTTCATACGATGCTTCACAGCTTCGATTCGCGATTGCCGGAGTCGACTCCCTTCGGGGCGGCGGGACGGCGGGGGCGGTCACTTCAACTTCTGAGGGGTGAAGAGGAGCCCGCGTCCTGCCAGCATTTCTCACCAGGCTCGTCGCGCGCCTTTGCCGCGGCCGCAGCAGAGGCTGGTGAGATATGCAGGCCAGGGTCTCCCGGAGCCCCGGGCCGGGGGCCGGCCGGCCGGCGCCCGACTCAGCGTCCGAAGCTGACCCCGATCGCCTCGACCGCCCGGACCTCCTCCCCGTCGGGGTCGACCCGTTTGGGGCGGGCGAGCGCCTCCTCGAGCGGCACGTGGGTGATCCGCTCGCAACGGAGCCCCACCATGTGGCCGAAGTGTCCGGCCTCTACGAGGTCGACCGCCCCCACCCCGAGGCGCGTGCCCAGCATCCGGTCGCGGGTCGTCGGGCTCCCTCCCCGCTGGACGTGGCCGAGAATGGTCACCCGGGACTCGATGCGCAGGCGCTCCTCGATCTGGGCCGCCACGACCGATCCGATGCCCCCCAGACGCTCGAATCCGGTGGCGCTCCGCTCGGCGTCGACCACCCGAACCTTCTCTCCTCCCTCGGGATAGGCCCCTTCGGCGGCCACGACGAGCGAGAAGAGGGCCCCCCGGGCCTCGCGGTCGCGGATCTTCCGGCACACCTCTTCGATGCGGAAGGGGATCTCCGGGATCAGGATCACGTCGCCACCCCCCGACGCCCCCGCCTTCAGGGCGATCCATCCCGAGTTCCTCCCCATGACCTCGATGACCATGACCCGTTGATGGCTGGCCGCGGTCGTGTGGAGCCGGTCGATCGCGTTCACGGCGGTCTGGCAGGCGGTGTTGAAGCCGAAGGTGACGTCGGTCCCGCCCACGTCGTTGTCGATGGTCTTGGGGATGCCGACGACGGGGACCCCCTTGAGAGAGAGCCGGTGGGCGATCCCGAGGGACCCGTCGCCTCCGATGACGACGAGAGCATCGATTCCGAGGCCCTCGACCCTGGCGACCACCTCGTCGGACCGGTCCTCGCGGACGAACTCGCCGTCTCTCTCCTTGGGGAAGGAGAAGGGGTCGCCCCGGTTGCTCGTCCGCAGGATCGTGCCCCCCGTCTGGAGGATGCCGCGGACATCGTCCAGCTCGAGGGGGCGGATCGACGTCCGGTCGAAGAACCCCTCGAAGCCGTCCTCGACGCCGAGAACCTCGTATCCCCGGTGGAACGCCGCCTTCACGACCGCGCGAAGCACGGCGTTGAGGCCGGGAGCGTCCCCTCCCCCGGTCAGGACGGCGATTCTCGTTCTCCGGGGCCGGGGGCTCACTTCGCGCCTTCTCCGATCGTCTCCGCTCCCTCGATGCCGAGCTCCGCGAGGAACCGTTCGAGGCGGCTTCGCGAGCGCTCCCTCCGAAAAGCGGTCCATCCCTGGCGGGTCTCCGCGCTCACCAGGAGCGCCTCGCGGAAGGTGCGGAGCGCCCCCTTCTTCTCGAGCGCGGCGAAGAGACGGTCCTGCGCCTCCGGGTCGGTCAGCCCTTCGACGAAGTCCTCGACCTCCTCGTAGGCCTCTTGCGCCGTCATGGACGGGATCCGGCGGTGGGTCGAACCCTCGCCCGCCGTCACCTCGGCGAGGCGAGATCGGGTCTCATCCGTCGACTCCGAAAAGACGAAAGTCCAAAGGGATCCTTCTCGCAAGTCCAGGTAGTGCTCGCGGTCGGGATCGTGGTCGTCCAGCGCCTGCGAGATTGCGGCGAGATCGAGATCCGAGACGTTCATGGACACCTTCTCGACGGCATGGAAGAATGGGTCGGCACCGTTCGAACGACCGCGGAAAGAGCGTAACCGGTGTCGACACCCGGAAGCGCGCTCACTCACGCACTCTCACGACTCGTGCGGTCCCGCGCACCCCAGCACGCGCGCCCGGGATGGGTGGATTGCATCCGGCGGGCCGCTGCGCTGGGCCGCTGCGCTCGCGCAATTCCGGCGGATGCTAGCGTGGCGTTCCGTGACGGTCAAGCGGAGGGGATGTGATCTTGACCGGTGAAGAGCTCCCGCGCGTGGGTCTCGCTCTCTCGGGCGGGGTGGCGAAGGTCGTGGCGCACGTCGGTATCCTCCGGGCCCTCATCGAGGCATCCGTTCCCATTCACGCGATCGCGGCCACGAGCGGCGGGTCGATCATCGGGGCCCTTCTCGCGGCCGGGTTCTCGATCGACGAGATGGAGGAGATGGCCCGGGAGATCTCCTGGAGACGTCTCACGCGCGTCACGATTCCCCGTATGGGTCTGCTCTCGAACGAGAAGCTGGGGAAATTCATCGAGGAGCGCGTCGGCGACCTTCACTTCGAGCAGTTGAAGATCCCGTTCGCGGTCGTGGCCGCCGACCTGACCACCGGCCGGAAGGCGGTCTTCACCCGGGGACGTCTGGGACCTCCCATCCGCGCGAGCTGCTCCATCCCCCAGCTCTTCGCCCCCCTCATGATCGAGGGGAATCTCATCGCCGACGGCGGTCTCGTGGAGTACCTGCCCGTCGAGACGCTCGAGGAGCTCGGGTGCGACTTCAAGATCGCGGTGAACTTGGGCGGGATCCACAACTGGCACATGGAGGATCCGCGGAACTTCCTGGAGGTGGCGCTGCGCGTCGTCGGATTCGTGTCGCAGCGAAACGCCCGTGTGTCCGAGCAGCGGGCCGACTACGTCATCCGACCCGACCTCTCGGGCTTCGGCCCCTACGATCTCCATCGGTCCGACGAGCTGATCCGGGTCGGCTACGAGTACGGACGACAGGCGGTACCCTCGATTCTCGCTCTTCTGAGGGAGCGCGAGAGGGAACCGGTCGGAGGCGGAGATTGGAGGCGGGTCGTCCGCTGGCTGAAGAACCACTCCCCTTTCCGGACTCCCAAGAGAAAGGAGACCTGATGCCGACCCCCGTCGTGCTGGGTGCGGTGCGGACCCCGCTCGTGAGGGCGGGAGAGGATCTGCGGGAGGTTCCCGCGAAGGAGCTGGCCCGCCAGGCGGTGCGCGAGCTCCTGGAGGGGACGGACGTCGACCCCGCCGCGGTCGACGAGATCGTTCTCGGCAACGCAGCCACGCCGGCGGATGCCCCGAACATCGCCCGGGTGGTCGGACTGACGGTCGGTCTCCCCGAGTCCGTCCCCGGGCTGACGGTGCACCGGAACTGCGCGGCGGGGCTCGAGGCGATCCTACTCGCCGCGCAGATGGTCTCGGCGGGAAGCGCCCGGGTCGTGGTCGCCGGAGGCACCGAGAGCATGAGCCGCATCCCGATGCACCTTCCGGTGGAGGCGAACGCCTGGTTCCTGCGGTGGGCGAAGGCCAAGACGATCGGGGCGAAGATCTCGGCCCTCGGGGCGCTGCGTCCGAAGCTCCTGGCGCCCCGTTCCGCGATCATCGAGGGACTGACCGATCCGGTCTGCGGTCTGAACATGGGCCGAACCGCGGAGAGGCTCGCCCGGGAGTTCGGAGTCTCCCGCGAGGAGCAGGACGCCTATGCCCTCGAGAGCCACCGCCGGGCGTGCGCGGCTCGCGAGGCGGGACGCTTCGCCGAGGAGATCGTGCCCGTCCACGTGGGGCCGAGGTACGCCCGGGTGGTCGAGCACGACGTGGGACCTCGCGAGAACCAGAGCACGGAGGCCCTGGCGAAGCTGCGACCGGTGTTCGAGCGGAGGGACGGGACCGTGACGGCCGGGAACTCCTGCCAGATCACGGACGGCGCCGCGGCGGTTCTCGTCGCGTCGGAGGAGACGGCGGCCGGCTGGGGTCGAAGGCCGATGGCCCGGATCCGCGCGTTCGCCACCCGCGGCCTGTCCCCCGCGCGCATGGGGCTCGGACCCGCCTACGCGATCCCCGAGGCGCTCGATCGGGCGGGAGTGGAGATCGCGGATATCGGACGGATCGAGATCAACGAAGCGTTCGCGGCGCAGGTGATCGCGTGCGAGAGAGCCCTCGCCTCCGATCGCTTCGCGACCGACGAGCTGGGGCGGTCCCGCGCGACCGGGGTGCTCGACCGCGAGCGGCTCAACGTCAACGGCGGTGCGATCGCACTGGGTCATCCGATCGGTGCGACCGGTGCCCGCCTCGTCGTCACCCTTCTGGCCGAGCTGATCCGGTCCGGAGAGGGACTCGGTCTCGCGAGTCTCTGTGTCGGGGGAGGACAGGGCTCGGCCGTCGTCTTGGAGAGGATCCGGTGAACGAAACGACCGAACGGCGGTTGCGCCTCGAAGAGCGGCCGGGAGACGTGCTCGCGGTCGTGCTCGATCGTGCGGGCTCCCGCGTCAACCTCATCGACGAGGTCTGGCTCGAGCAGATGACCGAGGCCCTCGATCAGGCGGAGGCCTCTCGTCCGAAGGGACTGGTGCTGGCCTCGGCGAAGCGGGGCAACTTCATCGCGGGTGCGGACGTGTCGCTCATCGCCTCGCTCGAGAGCGCGGAGGAGGCGACCGCCAAGGCGAGGCGGGGCCAGGATCTGATGAGCCGGATCGAGGACCTGCCGTTCCCGACGGTGGCGGCCATCAACGGGGCGTGCCTGGGCGGCGGCCTCGAGACCGCCCTCGCCTGCGACCTGCGGGTGGCGGTGGACGACGACTCCGTGATCCTGGGCCTGCCCGAGGTCCGGCTCGGCATCCTGCCCGGATTCGGAGGAACCTGGCGGCTGCCACGGACCATCGGAATCGCTGCGGGGCTTCCGCTGATTCTCGCCGGCAAGAACGTCCGTCCCCGCAAGGCGCTGCGGCTCGGTCTCGTCGACCGGATCACACACCCGGAGTTCCTTGACCGCGTCGCGGTCGAGATGATCGCGAACGGACACCGGACAAGGCGGCGCAAGCTCGGACCGCGGCTCGTCGACTTCGCCCTGGGCCGCACCCCCCCGGGACGGCGCTACCTCGCGGACCGCGCCCGCAAGGACGTGACGAAACGGACCGGAGGGCACTACCCCGCCCCGGGCGAGATCATCGAGCGGGTCGTGGACGGATACGGGGCGCCGCGGCGGCGCGCGATGGAGCGCGAGGCGAGCGCCTTCGGCCGGCTCGCGGCGAGCGAGGTCGCCCACCATCTCCTCTTTCTCTACGAGGGCAACGAGGGGCTCGCGCGGCATCCCTGGACCGGATCGTCCTCCCCCGCCGACCGGGAGTCGCGGCGGGCCGCCGTGATCGGCGCGGGCACCATGGGAGGGGGAATCGCCGGCGCCCTGGCGGCGCGGGGGCTGTCGGTTCGCATGCGGGACGTCGCCGTGGACTCTCTCCGAATCGGGATGGCCGGGGCGGCCGCGCCTCTCAACCGGCGCGTGCGGCGGCGGGCGCTCACACCCCGGGAGAGGGACGCGATCCTCGCTCGGATCTCCCCGACGACCGACACGACGGGAGTCGGGCGGGTGGATTTCGTGATCGAGGCCGTTCCGGAGAGCCTCGAGCTCAAGACGACGGTGTTTCGCGAGCTCGAGCGCCTCGTCCCGGAGGACGCCTATCTCGCGACGAACACTTCTTCCCTTCCGATCACGCGCATCGCTTCGGCCCTCGACTCACCGGAACGGCTCGTCGGGATCCACTTCTTCAATCCCGTCGATCGGATGCCGCTCGTGGAGATCATTCCGGGAGAGACGACCCGGGACGCGGTCGTCTCGCGCGCGGTCGGTCTCGTGCGCCGTCTGAAGAAGACGCCGCTCGTGGTGAGGGATCGCCCCGGGTTCCTCGTCAACCGTCTGCTTCTTCCCTACCTCAACGAGGCGGCGCTCTGTGTGGAGGACGGTTGGCCGATCGAGCGCGTCGACGGCGCCCTCCTCGCCTTCGGCATGCCGATGGGCCCCCTGCGCGTGCTCGACGAGGTGGGGATCGACGTCGCGGCGAAGGTCTCGGCGGTCATGGAGGACGCGTTCGGCGAGCGTGCGAAGCCGGCGGGACTCCTCCAGACGTTGCTCGACCGGGGAGCGCTGGGAACGAAGGCGGGGCGCGGGTTCTGGCGAGGTACGGGCAAGGAGCGAACGCCGAACACGGCCGACCTCGGAGGAATCGTCGGCCCCGCGACGGCACCCGGGAACGAGGAGATCGTCTCGCGTCTCCTCTCCGGGATGGTCAACGAGGCCGCGCGCGCTCTCGCCGAGGGGCTCGTCTTCGAGCCTTCGCACCTCGACCTGGGAACCGTACTGGGCGCGGGTTTCCCCCCGTTCCGGGGAGGCGTCCGGCGGTGGGCGCTCGCCCGGGGGGAGAGCCGGATCCGGGGCGATCTCGATCGCCTCGCCGAGAGGCACGGTCCCCGATTCACCCCCGCCGCCGAGCTGAGCGAGCTGTTCGGCACCTCGCCGTAGGGCGCGTCCCGCGGCGGGTCGCGCATCGCCGTCGAGAATCGCGCGACGCACGTCCTACCAGATCTCGCGCTGATCCTCGACGTCCCAGAACTGAACCGCCCCGCCCATCTCGCCCACGACCTCCGGCACCCCGTCGTCGTCGATGTCGAACAGCGACATGGGGTAGCCGAAGCCGTCGGTCGCCCACTCGATGCTCAGCGAGTTCGTGTCGATCACGTAGCCGTCGTTCGTGACGATCTCGTCCGTCGTGTCGTTGTCCACGTCGGCGATGAGCATGACCGTCGGCTCGATGAAGTCGCGCCCCTCCTTCTCCCGGAAGAACTCGATCCCGTCGTAGTAGGCGATCTTGTTGTTGGCGCAGAGCACGATCTCCTGCGCCGGATCGCGATCGACGTCGGCGATCACCATCGCGTGGATGGCCTCGAAGTTCTCCTCCACCGACTCCCAGAGGAGTTCGTACTTCTCGGTCTCCCACACGTACACCCGCAGACCGGTCGTATGGGCGACGATCTCGTAACGTCCGTCTCCGTCGAGATCCTCGGCGAAGATCTCGCGTACGGTTCCTTCGAGAGGGAAGCTCTTCCACTGCTCGTGCAGCCGCCCCTCGTCGGAGACGATGTGGTGGATGATTCCCTTCGTGTCGCCGTAGAGGAAAGCGGTCTGGCCCTCTTCCTCGGTCCAGGGGAAAGGAGTGAAGGCGGGGAACCGGGCCGAGAGGGCATCGATCTCCGCGATCAGAGCCGCGAGCTCCGGGTCCTCGTACTGGGCGTGGGCGGGCGCGATCGCACCCGCGAGGAGGACGAGGCCGACCGGCAGGATCCGGACGCCCCTCCCGAGGGGGTTCAGGCTATTCATGATTCCTCCCGATCGTCACCGGGTCACGAGGCGTGGGCGGGGCCGGTTCGAGCCGTGAAGCGGCCCCATTCTAGCGGGGGGACGCGGGGGCGTCACCTCCGGTTCGCGGCGTCCTGTCGCGCGCCCGGGGGACGACATCGGATCGGGCGGAGAGGGCGGTGTGAACGGTGCGCCGCGCGGCGCGGCGGCACCGGTCCACCCGGTGGTGGCTATACTCTCGTGGGGCGCGGAGAGTTCCCGGGCCGGGAGGCGGGTCAGGTGGCGTCCAGCGCCCGGCGAAGCGCCCGGGTCGCGCCCTCGACGTCGACGGCTCCCACGACGGAGGAGAGGACCGCCACCCCGGCCGCTCCGGCGCGCAGGACCTCGCGCGCGTTGCCGGCGTCGATGCCCCCGATTCCGATCACGGGAACCTCCACCGCCTCCACGACGGCGGCGAGACCGTCGAGGCCGAGCGCTCCGGGCGCGTCGGCCTTCGAGGTGGTTCCGAAGACGGGTCCGACCCCGAGGTAGTCCGCCCCCGCGGCGACGACCTCGCGCGCCCGAAGGGGATGCCGGGCGGAGCCGCCGAGGATCGCCGGCCGGGGCCAGAGGCGGCGCGCCTCGTCCACGGGGAGGTCGTCCGGACCGACGTGGAGTCCGTCCGCGCGGACCGCCAAGGCGAGCTCGAGGTGATCGTTGACCACGAGGAGCTTCCCCACCCGGCGGGCGAGCGCGACGAGAAGACGCCCCTCGCGGACCAATGCCTCCGGGGAGCGGGTCTTGTCCCGGAGCTGCACGACGTCCGCCCCTCCGGCGAAGGCCGCCGCCGCCACCTCCCGGTGGCTCCTCCCCCGCGAACGGAGGCGATCGGTGAGTACGTGAAGCTCGGCTCGCGCCACGCCGCTCTCCCGGAATCGCTGGCCCGGGCTCTATTCCCACTTTACCGCACGGACCGTCGTTGCCCATGCTCCGGGAAGGCCGGGGCTGCGGAGAGGACGGCCCGGGCCTCGGCGGGAAGACCATGCGCATCCTGTTCGCGACGAGCATCAAGACCTGGGGCGGCGGAGAGGAGTGGATGCTCTCCGCGGCGGAGGGGCTCGGTCGACGGGGCCACTCCGTGACCCTCGCGGCGCGGCCCGCCTCGGCCATCCTGGAGCGCGCGCGGGCGGACGGCATCGCGTCCATCGAGGTTTCGTTCCGGTGTGACGCGGATCTCTCTTCCTTCTGGCGGATCCACCGTCACTGCCGTCGCGATCGTCCCGAGGCGCTCGTTCTGAACACGGACCGGGTGCTCCGCCTCGCGGGAACGGCGGCCCGTCTGGCGGGGGTCGCGGTCGTTCTCCCCCGGAGGGGCAGCGAGTTCCCCATCAAGAGCGCGCCGACCTACCGCTTCTTCTATCGAAAGATCGCGACCGGAATGATCGTGAACTCCCGGGCGACGGCGCGCACGCTGGTCGAGCGTATCGACTGGCGGCCCGCCGGGCGGCTCCACGTGCTGCTCAACGGCCTCGACTTGACCCGCTTCGAGCGGCCGCGGCCGGTCGAGGAGGTCCGCGCCGAGCTCGACATCCCGACCGGGAGCACGGTGCTCCTCGTCGTCGGGGAGCTCACCCCGCGCAAGAACCCGGGTCTCGTCGTGGAGATCCTTCCCCGCCTCCTGGGCGGGCACCCCGAGGTACTGGTACTGTTCGTCGGGGAGGGACCGGAGCGGGAACGGCTCGCGGCTCTGGCAAGCGAGAACGGGATCGCCGATCGCGTCCGGCTCCTCGGCTTCCGGCGCGACGTGCCCGATCTCCTCGGGGCGGCCGACCTCCTCGTGCACCCCGCCCGGGTCGAGGGCTTCGGCTACGCGGTCGCCGAGGGGATGGCCGCGGGGCTTCCCGTCGTCGCGACGAACGCGAGCAGCCTGCCCGAGATCGTGGAGGACGGGCACACCGGGCTCCTGTTTCCCCTGGACGACGCCGGGGCGCTCGAAGCGGCGGTGCGGACGTATCTGCGCGATCCGGAGCGTCGCCGGCGCGACGGGGAGGCGGGCCGGGAGCGGATCCGCCGGGAGTTCTCCCGGGAGAGGCGTCTCGACGAGTTGGAGGAGCTGCTGCAGGACGAGATCCGCCGCGCGACCCCCGGAGTGCGGTGAAGATCTCCCCGGAGCGTGGATGCGCTCTCAAGCCTCCCCTCCGCTCTCCTCGAACCACGGGCTCTTCGGAGCGCGGGCTGGCCTGCATATCTCCACAGCCTCGCGACGAGCCTGGTGAGAAATGCAGGCTAGAAACGGTCCGATCGCTTCGGCGGTCGGCGCAGCCACGCGCGGAGCGCGCGGTACACTTCGGCGAGCGAGCTCTGCGCGCGGATGGCCTCCGAGGGGCGCTCTCCCTCGGGGTCGAGCAGATAGATCGCGGGCTCGGTATCGAGAGAGAGGCCGCGCTCGCCGGCCCACCTGCGCTCCTCTTCCACCCCCGGGTCGATCCAGCGGACCGGAGTGGAGCCCTCCATGACACGGAAGGCCAGGATCCGAAGAGAGTCCGCGCTCGGGGCGTCGGAAGGAACCGCGAGGCACAACAGGGGATAGGCCCCCTCCAGCCGGAGGGCGGCCCGACCGAGCTCGGCCGCGTCGATCCCGCCGGCGGGGAGACGATCCGCCCAGATCGTCAGTGAGTTCCGGGCGACCTCGAGCCAGCGCGCGTCCCCGGTGACCGTGCCGAGATCGGCGAGGAAACGGAGGGCGATTCCGTTCGCCACCGGGTCCGGCGCGGCGCGACGGACGTACTCCGGGGCGCCGTCTCGGAGGGAGAGGCGGCGGAACAGACCGGTCTCCTCGTCGAGATACTGTGCGACCAGGGCCTCGGCGAGTCGCTCCGCGGCGGCGAGTGCGTCCCGATCGCCCGTCACCGCGTGGACGGCCAGCAGTCCCAGTCCGGCTTGGCCCTGCGTCCAGAGTCCCCCCCGCCCCGGCTCGCCGTAACGAAGACGCGCGGTTCCGTCCTCCTCGAAGCCGTCCTCGAGGAGGAGCCTGCCCCCGCGACCCGAGGCCTCCGCCATCGTCGCCTGTTGAAACACGCGGAAGTAATCGCGGAGCGCCTGGTGAAGGACGAAGTTCCCCCCCACCGGGACCTCCGCCGAAACGGGGGGCCGACCCACGAGAGTGCGGCGATCGGGGTCCAGGCTGTAGTAGACGCTTCCCTCGAGCCCGACGGTCCCCGTCTCCGGATCGAGAAGGTCCGCGGCCATCGATCCCGCGTACAGCGTGGTGCCGCGAGTCCGGAGCGCTTCGTTCAGAAAGCGAAGCACTGTGAGTGCGTCCGCCCCGACCGCCGCGTCCCAGGTCCGCCGATACCACCGCGCGAGCAGACCTCCGGCCGCCGCGTTGATCGGCAGTGTCTTCTCGTAGTGCAGCTCGCGACCGTCGCGGGTCGCCGCCGCCCGGTGGAAACCCCCTCCCACCCGATCGTGGAGAGGGCCCTCGAGCACTTCCCGCAGGAGGTGTCCGGCGCTCCGCCGGGCGTCCCGGTCCGCGCGCTGATCGCCGAACTCCTCCAGAAAGGCGACGGAAGCCAGGTCGACGTTCCGGTGGGGCGGGGCCAGCCGCGCGGAGCCGCTCTCGAACCGCTCCACGATCCGTTCGACGATGACATCCGCGAACCGGTCGACGGGGACGGACTCGGTCTCCCGGGGGGAGGCCTCCGCGGGAAGACGGCGGGTCGGATCCTGCATCTCCTCCAGAAAGAACGTGAACTCCTCCGGATCCAGGGGCGGAAACGTCGCCACCGGCGCCCCGTCGACGTCGAGGAAGTGGAAACCGGGAATGAGTCCCGTCGGCGTCGGGTAGAGGTCCGAGAGCTCCGGCTGGTCCGTCACGTAGACGAGGATCGGTACGAAACTCTCCCCCAGGAGACGAACCACCCCGGGATCGGAAAGGTAGCGGGGCCCGAGATCGAAGTGGTCCCGATTCCAGGGCGCGGTCATCAGGAGGAAGACCGGTCGATCCGAGGCGGCGGCCTCGCGGAAGGCCGCCGCGCCGAACACCCGCCACTCGATGGGGGCGTTCTCCGGGGTGGCTCCGCCGCCGTCGAACGCGACGAGTGAGCCCGCCACGGCGAGCGCGAGCCCCCGGAGTCGAAGAGGCGCGTTGGGTGTGCTCGCGGCGGGAAGCAACCCAGCTTGCATGTCTCACCGGTCTCTGCCGCGCGAGCGGCTCACCGCGCCTGGTGAAAAACGCAGGCTAGGCGAGAAAGTAGGAGGCAATGGACCCGATCCACTCCCCGAGAAACTCGAGTCTCCCGATCAGGAGCGAGATCCGCGCCATCACCGTGTACCCGAAGCTGGCTCCGAACGCGACCATCAGAACCCAGATGCCGGCCCGGGACGCCCGGCCGAAGGCACCGGAGTGCTCCTTCGAGAAGAAGAAGTAGATGAGGCCGCACACCACGCCCCCGACGATGATGAGGTGGGACGTCGTGTACATGATCGCGTGAAACGCTCCGACCGACACCGACGGGATGAGCGCGAGCTCCAGCGTCTTCTCGGTCTGACGGATGAAGTCCGAGACGAGGTACCGGGGCAGGTTCGTTCCGGCGGTGTACCCGATGATGAACGCCATCGCCCATCGGGAGATCCAGGAGATCGGGGGCACCAGCCGCATGAGCAGGAGGATCCCGAGAATCAGGGGAATGAAGTACACGTACTCGGGATCATGACCCCGGGCCCCCTCCACGAAGCTCTCGCACTGACGGGGAAAGAGCTTGGCCAAAAGGTTCGGAATGATCGTCTTCCAGAATCCCTGGACCATCCAGTACGCCGCGGAGACCCCGACGAAGAGGTGCTCGGCGAACTTGTAGAACGGATTGTCCCGGTAGAGGAAGCTGAAGATCATGAGCGTCAGCAGCGCCCCGATCCAGAGCTGGATGGCCTCGCTCACCGTCGTTCTCTCCCCTGCATCTCGACCGGCCTCACTTCCGGGTCCGGGCGCGCGTCAAGAAGTACGAGATGTTCCCGAGCACCACGAAGACCACGATGACGAGGTGAGCGACGGTCTGAGGGAACATCCGGACGAGCGCGACCCGAGCCGCCTCCTCGAACTCCGGAAAGTGGGAGATGAGGAGTGCTTCGTACTCCGCGGCCCCGAGCAATCCCCCCATCAGCCCTTGGAGCTGCTTGGGGTAGTACGGATAGAGGAGGGGCGCCTCGACCGCGGTCACTCCACCCCCGATGGGAATTCCCACCGGGTCGCCCCCGAACTGGACCCACTCCTTGACCCCGGGGTAGCCGGATCCGATCGGCACGACGAAGTCGAAATCGCCCAGAACCGTGATTCCCTCGAGCATCGGAACCTCGTCGACGGCCCGAACCGGATTCTCCTCGCCGTAACCGGCGTCGGACGTGAACTGCCCCCGGAAGTCGGTCGTGATCGAGTGGATGACCCCCTGGTTGCCGACCTTGTAGCCCAGGTTCACGTAGTCCTCGCCGTAGACGAGATCGGGAAAGTCCACCGTCACGACCTCGTCGAGAAGCCGGCGGATCAACGGCGGACCGGTGGACCAGAGCGTCATGACGTACAGCTTCTGATTCTTCTTCAGCACGTGCCGGGCGACCGCGTGGGCCATCGGGTCGTTCTCGGGCACCGTGCTCGGCGCGTAGTCCAGCGAGAGGACGACCCGGGATCCCGCGGGCAGCGAATCGATCGCGTCGAAGAGATCCTGCACGATCGGGCTCGGCGCCACGGAAGCGGGACGTCGCAGGGCCAGCGGGATGGAGACGGCCACGGCGATGAAGAGGAAGATCCATCGCCGGTCGACGGCGCCGAGCCGCTCGAGAACCGTCGTCACTCTCTCCGAGGCGCTCATGGATCAGTCTCTCCCGCCGAGGTGCGAGCGCTCGATGCCGAGGATCAGTCGGAGCGAGTTCGAGACGATCCCCAGGGCGATGCCGATCTGAATCGTCCGCTGCCCCGCCAGATTCGGCACGGACATGATCCAGGCGGAGAAGTTCGGAATGTGGAACCAGTCCGAGAACGGAGCCGGGATCCAGGCGGTGAGCGCGTGCCCCACCGGAGTTCTCCCGATCAGGATCACGAACGCCGCGACCAGGAGAACCGTCGCCTCCGGAGTCTTGGCCCGAAACGCGCGGTAGCTCGCGGAGGCCACGAAGAAGGCGAGCAGCGAGAACATCGTGGCCTGGCAGGGGGTGAAGACGGCCCGGTAGAGCCAGGCGAACGCGAGGCGGGGATCGGAGAGCTCCCGACTCGCGCTCGCCACGACTCCCTCGTCCGTCGTGCCGATCTTCGTGAGCCCGGCGATGAGCATCACGAGAAAGCCGACGACGGTGACGATCGAGTAGGGCCACTCGTGATCGCGGCGGGAGACCCGTGTCAGGTGAATGCGCAACAGGTTTCCGCCGCCCAGAATGAAGGCGAACGCGGCGGTGATGTCGAAGAAGATCGGCACCTTCCGGTCGATGTCGTCGAACGGCGCATGCGGAACGAAGTACGCGGTGATGAGAAGAACGCCCACCAGCGCCGTGATGAAGAGCGGAACTCCGCGCTTCACGAGCCCGCCCTCCCGGCCCCGCGGCCGCTTCCCGAGCGGATCGTTCCTCTCATGACGCCGCCCCCGACCAGAGCCGGTGCAGCCATTCGTTGACGGTGGCGACGGGAGCCGCATCCGTGAGGACGCCGAGCGTCGCGAACAGGGCTCCCAAGAGAACGAAGACCATCGAGAGGAGCTTTCCGAAGTCCTGTCCCTTGAGAGACCCGAGCATTTTCTCGTCCTGGGACAGGTAGGCGCTCGCCGCGAACAGCTCCTCGCCGATCAGCGTGTAGTCGCAGGCGGCCACGAAGAAGGGAAGCTGCGTCGGCTGGGCGGTGCCCGCGACCTGGATGGCGCCGATCAAGTTCCCGGTCTCCGCGAGGATCAACGACTCGGCGAAGAAGGCTCCGAGATAGAAGCAGGTGGCCGGTCGCTTGCGGAGCATGAGCCCGTCGACGTGAGCCACGAATCCCCATTGCTCGTCCGAGACGTAGTAGATGCTCTCCTCGCGGAAGGCGTCGGGACGGCCGGCCGCGAGATACGACTCCTTGACCGTCTCCCGGGCCGTGCTCATCACGAGAGAGCGGCTCGTGGGCATCAAGAGCGTCGTCTCGTACTCCGCGATCATCCGGGAGATGGAGCCGAGAATCGTCAGACCCGTCACGGTCTGGACGTTGTCCATGTCCTGCGTTCCGGCGATGTAAAGCACGGGTTGGCCCATCTCGGTGGCGCGTCCCACCGCTTCGGTCACGGCGTCCATCCCGGCGATCTTGCGGATGTAGAGCTCTTGACCCGCCCGGGCCAGGGAGATGAACAGGCCGATGGCTCCACACACGAGGAGCATGAGGATCAGGATGTTCGCGCGGGACCGGTCGAACCACTGAGCGCTCGCCACGGCGGGAGCGGACGGCTCCGACTCCCCTTCTCCGCCGGGGCCCCAGGCCACGACCCGGTACGCGTACTCGATTCCGTTGTCGACGCCGTAGTCCGTGTGGCTCACCGAGCCGGGCCCGGCCTGGGCGACCTTCTCGAAGTCGCCTCCCGCGGTCGCTCGGAGGATGCGGTATCCGGCAAGGACGCCGAGGTGGGCGGCGTCGCGCGACGCGGTCCACGTCACGGCCAAGGCCCCTCCCGCGTCGTTGGGGGCGTCGCGGGCCACGACGGCGGCCGGCGGTGCGGGCGGAGAAACCTCGGCGGAGGAGAGCTCGTCGGTGGCCTGCGCCCGGGCCGGGTCGGAGAGAACCGTGGTGACCGCCGTCCAGAGAAGAGCGAGGAGGGCCGGAACGGCCGCTGCGGCGAGAGGTCGGATCCCCATGAACCTCCTGTACCCCCTCGGTGAGGGAGCGAGCGCAGGCCACGACGCGGAAGCGGCCTCCCCCGCCCTGGGTCGGTCCGCTCTTCTCACCGGTCTCTGCGGTGGCAGCGGCAAGCCGCGCGACGAGCCTGGCGAGAAATGCGGGCTCGCGGGCACCGGAGGCATAACGGTCGTGTAGCCTGCCCGGCCCGGCGCCCCGGTGTCAAGAGAATCGCCGGAGCGCGGCCTCGACGACGCGAGGGAGGTGACGCGGCCCGCGTTGACCGCGTCGCTGCGCTCTGGCATGCTGCGCGCCCGCGCGGGGAGAGCGGAGGTGCCATGCGAATCATGCTCTTCGACATCGACGGCACCCTGTTGCTCTCGGGGGGTGCGGGGCTACGCTCGATTCGGCGCGTCTTCGGCGAGCGCTTTGGTGTCCCGATCGTGACCGAGGGCATGAAGGTCCACGGTCTGACCGACCTCATCATCCTGCAGTCGATCGCGACACGGAGTCTCGGTCGCGAGCTGCCGGAGGACGAGCTCGCGGTCGTCTGCGACGAGTACGTGACGGCCCTCGTCGAAGAGCTGGAGACCGGCGATGGCTTCCGCCTCCTCCCCGGAGCTCGGGAGGTCGTGAGCGCGCTCGCCCGCCGGGGAGACACACTCCTCGGCCTGGCGACGGGGAACATCGAGCGGGGAGCGTACGCGAAGCTCCGACGCGGGCGTCTGGACGGGTTCTTCGCTTTCGGGGGCTTCGGCTCGGACAGCGCGGATCGCGCGGAGCTCACCCGCCTGGCGGTGGAACGGGGTCGGGAGCGTGCGGGACCCGAGACGCCGGCCCTCGTGATCGGAGACACGACGCACGACGTTCGGGCCGCCTTGGCGGCCGGGGCGGAGTGCCTCGGAGTCGCGACCGGAATCTCGTCGGAGGACGAGCTCCGGAAGGCCGGAGCCCGCTGGTCGGTCCCGGACCTGGCGCACCGCTCGGTGTCCGCCCTCCTCGGGCTCGACTAGCCCGGACCAGAGGGGTCTGAGGAGGGTCTATTGACCCGCGTCGGGCCGGGTGCTAGAGTTCCTTCGTGGCGGGAGTGCGCCTGGCCCCCGCCCGGGAGGCGACCGTGAGACACCGTGCTTTCGGCATCGTTGTCGCGGCTCTGCTCGTCGGAGCGCTCCTCGCCGCTCCCGGCGCGGTCTTCGCCGAGACCGTGATCGTCCAGATGACCAGCGTCGACTTCCAGCCCCGGTTCGTCCCCAGCGACCTCACCATCCTACCCGGCGACACGGTGCGCTGGGTGAACGTCGATCCCTCGCTCATCGACCACTCCACCTGCAGCGGCACGGGGAGCGCGGATCCGCGGATGGGTGAGCTCTGGAACTCGGGTGCCGTCGCCACGGGCCGTCTTTTCGAGGTCACGTTCGACGAGATCGGGGAGTACGAGTACTTCAGCGTCCTCCACGAGTTCGAGAACATGTTCGGCGTCATCCGCGTCAGCGACGACAGCACCCCGGTGCGCGAAGGCATCGAGGACTCGACGTGGGCGCGGATCAAGCAGCGTTTCGACGACATCCTTCCTCGCGAATAGCGCTCTCTCGCGAGTCCCCCGCACAGTCCGCTCTTCATTGGCACCTCTTCATCGGCAGAGTCTCGCCCGTTCGCTGCCGCAGCGGAGACCGGTGAGACATGCGGGCCCACTCCTTCCGCTTCCTCCCCCTCGCGTCGGCTGGTAGGATCGCCGGCGCCCGTCTGTCGTAGACCCCTTCCCGGAGCTCCGTCCCTTGGCTGAGAATTCTCTGGACAAGAAGGCCATCGCCTCGGTGCTGGAGGAGATGTCCCTCCTCCTGGAGCTGACCGGGGCCAACCCCTTCAAGAGCCGGGCGTTCGCGAACGGCGCGAGAGCGCTCGAGACGCTCGAGGAGGATCCCGCGACGCTCGTGATCGAGAACCGGCTCGAGAGCGTGAAGGGAATCGGCAAGGGGATCGCGGCCGCGATCACCGAGCTGGCGACGAGGGGGAGCTTTTCCGATCACGAGGAGCTCAAGGCCTCCATCCCCGCCGGGCTGCTCGAGATCCTGCGGATTCCGGGTCTCGGAGCGAAGAAGGTCCGTGCCCTCTGGCAGGAGCTCGACGTCACCGACCTCGAGGCTCTGGAGAGCGCGGCGAAGGAGAGCCGTCTTCGGGCGCTCCCGGGATTCGGAGCCAAGTCGGAGGCGAAGATTCTCGAGGGGATCGCGCACCGGCGGCGATACGCCGGACGGGTCCTCGCCTCGAAGGCCGAGCGCGGGGCGGAACCCTTCGTGGAGATGCTGGAGGCCCACCCCCGGGTGAGGCGAGTGAGCCTCGCCGGCAGTCTCCGCCGCCGCGCCGAGACCGTGCACGACGTCGACATTCTCGTCGCGGTCGATCCGGAGGACCGACCGGAGGTCATGGACGCGTTCACGTCGATGGCGTCGGTGGAACGGATCCGGGGACGGGGGACGACGAAGGGGAGCGTCGTCACGGCGGGCGGTCTGGCCGTGGACCTGCGCGCCGTCGCGGAGGAGGAGTTCCCCTACGCCCTTCACCACCTCACCGGCTCGAAGGACCACAACACCGCCCTGCGCAGCCGGGCCAAGGCGATGGGCCTGAGGATGAGCGAGTGGGGTGTCTTCCGCGGAGAGGAACGGCTCGGGGCCCGGGACGAGGCGGAGGTCTTCGGGCACCTCGGCCTGCCCTGGATTCCCCCCGAGCTCCGTGAGGATCGTGGGGAAATCGAGACCGCGGACAGGGGAGAGCTCCCCGACCTCCTCGAGCCGGAGGACGTGCGCGGCATCCTCCACGTCCACACGACGGGCAGCGACGGACGCGAATCCCTCGGCGCGATGGTCGACGCCACGCGAAGGCGCGGCTACCGCTACCTCGGGATCAGCGATCACTCGGTCTCCGCGTTCTACGCGAACGGACTCGACGCCGATCGCGTCCGGGAACAAGCGCGGGAGATCGAGGCGTTGCGGCCGGAGCTCGGCGACTTCCGGGTCTTCCACGGCATCGAGTCGGACATTCTCGACGACGGCTCTCTCGATTACGACGACGACCTCCTCGCCGAGCTCGATTTTGTCATCGCCTCCGTTCACTCCCGCTTCTCGCAGGACCGGGAGACGATGACGGAGCGGGTGCTCACCGCGATTCGACATCCCGCGGTCACGATCCTCGGGCACCCCACGGGTCGCCTGCTGCTCGCTCGGGAACCGTACGAGATCGATCTCGGGCGGGTGCTCGACGAGGCGGGCCGTCTCGGGGTGGCCGTCGAGCTCAACGCGAATCCGCAGCGACTCGATCTCGACTGGCGATCGGGACGGCGGGCCGTCGCCGCGGGCGTCACGATCGCGATAGGCCCGGATGCTCACGATACGGAGGGTCTCGACGACATGCGCTTCGGGGTCGGCATCGCGCGGAAGGGGTGGTTGACGAAGAGGGAAGTGCTCAACTGCCGGACGGCGAAACAGGTGGAAGCGTTCTTCCGGCGGAGGCGCCGGGGCTGGACGCCGCGGAAGGGCGTCCGGATGCGCTACGACCGGGACGGAGACCCCGTCTCCTGAGGAGGACAATGACGACGCGTGCAAGCGTGCGGGCCGGGCCCGCCGACCGAAAGGCGAAGCGGAAGGGAACGACGGGACCGGCGCGCCGCAAGAGAACGTCGCGGAGCCAAATCGCGGAGAAGAGGCGCGCCCGGGTCATCCTGCGCCGTCTGGCGAAGGAGTTCCCGGATGCGAAGTGCGCGCTCGAGTACGAGACCCCTCACCAGCTTCTCGTGGCCACCATCCTCTCGGCGCAGTGCACGGACGTGCGCGTCAATCTCGTGACGTCCGGTCTCTTCCGCAAGTACCCCGATGTCGCCGCGTTCGCCCACGCCGACCCGGCCGAGCTGGAACAGGACGTGAAATCCACCGGCTTCTTCCGGAACAAGGCCCGCGCGATTCGGGAGATGAGCCGGGACATTCTCGCCGAGCACGCGGGAGAGGTCCCGCGCACGATGGAGGATCTGATCGCGCTGAGGGGGGTGGGCCGCAAAACGGCGAACGTCGTCCTGGGGAACGCCTTCGGCGTCCCCGGTCTCGTCGTGGACACGCACGTCACGCGTCTCGCGAACCGGATGGGCTTTACGCGGCAGAGGAACGCGGAGAAGATCGAGCGCGAGCTCATGGAGATCTTCCCCCGCGACTGGTGGACCCTCTCCTCGCACCTTCTGATTCTGCACGGAAGGAAGACGTGCGCGGCGCGCCGGGCTCGCTGCGAGGAGTGCGTGGTTCAGGACCGCTGTCCGAGCGCCGGAAAGGTCTGAAAGGAGCTCCCCCGTGCCGGTCCGAACGATCCTGGGCGTCTTCGCCCACCCCGACGATGAGTCCATGGGTCCGGGGGGAACTTTGGCGCGGTACGCGGCCGCGGGTCACCGCTGTCTGGTCGCGACGGCCACCGCCGGGGACGCGGGACGGCACTTCGCCGATCGACCGGAGCACGACGGGGGGCGAAAACGTCTGGCGGCGATCCGGGAGCAGGAGACGGTCCGCGCCTGTGAGATCCTCGGCGTTACGCACCTCGGGTTCTGGGGATGGAAGGACGGCCGCCTCTCCGATCACGACGTGCTCGAGGTGGAGCAACGGATCGTCGCGATTCTCCGTCGGGAGCGACCGGACGTGGTCATCACGTTCCACGGGTCGGGGATCTCCTTTCATCCCGATCACCGCGTGATCACGCTCGCGACGATGGGGGCCTTTCTCGGCAGCGGACGCCCGGAGTGGTACGCGAGCGGAGAGGGGGCACCGCTGCCCCCCCATGCGCCCGCGAAGCTCTACGGCTACACGGTCGACGGAGCCGCGGGCTTCCGGGTCGACTGGCCTCGCCACACCTACGGCTCGCCCCCGGAGGAGATCACGACCGTCATCGACACGAGGGAGTGGGCCGACGTGCGATGGAAGGCGATCGAGGCCCACGAGAGCCAGCGGGACGGGCCCCCGTTTTGGAAGCTCTACGAAGCGGGAGCGTTCGAGACGGAGTGCTACGTCCGGATCTTCCCGTCTCCGCGCGCGGGGGAGCCGCGCGAGACCGATCTCCTCGCGAATCTGGATTCCTGTTAGGATGCGCCCATGCGCCGCGACGACGTAGTCTGTCTCGTTCTGGGAGGAGGTCGAGGAACTCGCCTCGATCCGCTGACCCGCTACCGGGCGAAGCCCGCGGTTCCGGTGGGAGGCAAGTTCCGCCTCGTCGACGTTCCCGTCTCGAACAGCCTCAACTCGGGAATTCGTCGGATCTTCGTCATCACCCAGTTCAACTCCGCCTCGCTGAACACGCACATCTCCCGCACTTTCCAGTTCGACATGTTCGATCGGGGCTTTGTCCAGATCCTGGCCGCGGAGCAGACCGGCGAGAACGTGGAGTGGTTCCAGGGAACGGCGGACGCGGTACGCCAGTGCCTCATTCACGTCCGGGAGTACGGGCCCCGGGACGTCCTCATCCTCTCCGGGGATCAGCTCTACCGCATGGATTTCGGCCCGATGCTCCGTCTCCACCGTAATTCGCGAGCGGCCGTCACGATCGCGGCCAAGGCGGTGCCCGCTCGGAAGACGAAGAACTTCGGCCTGGTGAAGATCGACGCGACGCGGAGCGTGACCTCCTTTCTCGAGAAGCCGCAGGACGAGTCGCTCCTCGCGGGCTACGAGATCCCCGACGAGCTTCGGGAGCACGAGGATCCCCCGGTTTCGTACGCCGCCTCCATGGGCATCTACGTGTTCCGGTGGGAGACGCTCCGCCACATGCTCGAGCGCGAGGAGGACACCGACTTCGGGCGGGACATCCTCCCCCGCGCCGTCGGGGAAACCGACGTCCGGGGGCACGTGTTCCGGGGCTACTGGGAGGACATCGGGACGATGCGCGCGTTTTACGAGGCGAACCTCGACCTCGCGCGTCCCGATCCGCCCTTCGTCTTTCATACCCGGGGCGCCCCGATGTACACGATGCCGCGCTTCCTCGGCGCCTCCCGCATCGAGAACTGCCGCGTCGCGGACTCCATGATCTGCGACGGCTGCTACATCCACGGTGCCGAGATCACCGAGTCGGTCATCGGGATCCGGGCGGTGATCAGTCTGGGAGCCGTGGTTCGCCGGTCTGTTCTCATGGGGGCGGACGGCTACGAGGGCGACGTGCCCCGCCAGCCCGGCGATCCTCCCCTCGGCATCGGCCCCGGGTGCGTCATCGAGGGGGCCATCATCGACAAGAACGCCCGCATCGGCGAGGGCGTGCGCATCACCCCGAAGCCGCCCGGCACGGACGAGGACCATCCGTTCCACTTCGTGAGGGACGGCATCGTCGTCATCCCCAAGAACTACGCCGTGCCGGCCGGAGCCGAGATCTGAGCGGGACTCCGGAGATCGAGGTCGTGGCCGGGATCCTGGTCGACGGCGACCGGGTTCTCGTCGCGCGCCGCCGCCGGGAGGATCATCTCGGCGGGAAATGGGAGTTCCCGGGGGGAAAGATCGAGCCGGGCGAGAGCCCCGCGGAAGCCCTCGCGCGGGAGCTGGCCGAGGAGCTCGATCTCGAGATCCGCGTCGGTCCGCTTTGCGGTATATTGGCCCACCGCTATCCGGAGCGATCGGTCCGGATCCGCTTCCACTTCGCCGAACGGCGGTCCGGGGAGCCGCGGGCTGTGGGGTGCGAGGAGTTCCGGTGGGTGAGCCCACCCGGGCTCCTCCGGCTGTCGTTCCCCGAGGCGGACCACCGCCTCGTGGCGGAACTGGTTCGGGCGCATCGCGAGGGACGTCCCCTCGAATCCATCCGAATCCCTTCCACCGGGAACCGGGAGGAACACCCATGAGCTCCGTCAGCCGCGCGATCGCCGAGTGGTCGCATTCCCTGAGATACGAGGATCTGCCCGCGGACGTCGTGGAGTGCGCCAAGCGTTTTCTCTTCGACTCGATCGGCTGTGCCTTCGGAGGCTACGCCTCGGAAGACGTTCGAATCGCCACGGAGGTCCTCGAGGCGGCCGGAGGCAACCCCCAGGCGACCCTCATCGGCTCCGGCCGACGGGTCTCGGCGATCGACGCCTCGTTCCTAAACTCCCTGATGATCCGGGCGCTGGACTTCAACGACATCTACTGGAAGCAGGATCCCTCCCACCCGAGCGACATCATGCCGGCGGCCATGGCCTGCGGAGAGCTGAACGGCAAGAGCGGCAAGGATCTGATCCTCGGCATCGTGCTCGGCCACGAGATCGAGATGCGTCTCTGCGAGGCGGCGTTCCCCGGGATCCGCGAGGTCGGCTGGCACCACGCGACCCTGACCGCGTTCGCGTCGCCCTTCGTCGCGGCGAAGATGCTCGACCTCGACGTCGAGCGGACGATCCACGCCTGCGGAATCTCCGCGTCGCACTCCGCGAGCTTCGGATCGGTCACCGCCGGCAAGCTCACGAAGATGAAGAACACGGTCGATCCGATGGCCTGCCGGTCCGGAGTCGAGGGTGCGCTCCTCGCGCAGGGGGGATACGAGGGTCCGGAGCCGATCTTCGAGGGTCGCGAGGGTCTGGGTCACTGCATCGGCAAGGAGTGGAGGTGGGAGATCGTGACCGACGGGCTCGGCGACTCCTGGCGGATCCTCCAGTGCTCGATGAAGGGCGCTCCGGTGGAGGCGCTGATTCACACGCCGCTCACGGTCGTGCTCGCGATGCGGGAGAGGAACGGGATCACGGCGGAGCAGGTCGAGGAGATTCGCGTCAAGACGATCGCCCGGGCGGCGGAGATCCTCTCCGACCCGAGCAAGTACGATCCGAAGACGAGGGAGACCGCGGACCACTCCCTGCCCTACTGCCTCGCGGTCGCCGTCGCGGACGGCAAGGTGACGACCCGGTCGTTCCGCGAGGAGCGCATCCTCGATCCGGCTCTGCGCCCCCTCCTGCGGAAGATCCGCGTCGAGGTGGAGCCGGAGTTCGAGAGCCTCTTCCCGAGCCTCCAGCCCTGCGAGGTGACGATCCGGCTGACCGACGGGCGTGAGCTCACCGACCGCATGGACTACCCGATGGGCGATCCCCGGAACCCGATGACCGAGAAGCAGATGGAGGACAAGTTCGACGCGCTCTCAGGAGACCTGCTGTCGGCGGAGCGGAGCCGGGGGGTGAAGCGGGCGATCGCGGAAGCGGAGGGCGCGGCCTCGATCCGGGAGCTGATGAAGACGTTCACGGCGGATCGTTCCTGACCCGTCCCTGGCCTGCATACCTCACCAGCCTCAGCTGCAGCAGCGGCTGGTGAGATATGCAGGCCAGGCGGGATCGCTACGGGGGAGACGCGACGCCCGACGACGGCGGGGTCGGCCCTCCCGACGCACCGGTGGCACCGGTCGCACTCGTCGCCCCGAAGGTGCCCGGCCGGCCGAAGGCATTCGACCTGAGCGCGCACTCGGTGCACGCCTCCCGGGCGCGTCTCCGCCGACGGTGACGGTCCAGGACGAGCCGGACGACCGCCCCGACGACGATCGCCCCGACGGTGACCTCCTGCCATCCCGCGACCATGCCCTACCCCAGTCCGAGAGCCCGCCCGCCCTGGAACACCACGAAGGAGGCGCTCCACGCGATCGAGTTCATCAGCAGAATCATGAAGATCGGCCAGCGCCACGAGTTCGTCTCGCGCCGGGCCACCGCGACGGTCGACATGCACTGGCACGCCAGCACGAAGAAGACCATCAGGCTGATCCCGACGAGCGGCGAGTAGATCCGCTCGCCGGTGATCGGGTCTCGGGCGCGCCGGAGGGTCTCTCGGAGGGAGAGGAAGCCCTCGTCGCCGTCGTCGAGGTTGTAGACCGTCGCCATCGTGGAGACCATCACCTCGCGAGCCGCGAACGACGTGATCAGCGCGATCCCCATCTTCCAATCGAAGCCGAGGGGGGCGATGACCGGCTCCAGCCAACGGCCCGCCTCCCCGGCGAACGAGTGGCGCAGGGTCTCCCCCGAGATCTCCCGGCGGAGAGCCTCGGCCGCCGCGGTTTCGCCGGCGGCCCGCGCCGCATTCAGCTGCGCCTCGAGCTCCGCGACCTCTCCCCCGCCCTTCGGATAGGAGGCGAGAAACCAGAGCACGATGGAGACGGCCAGGATGATCGTCCCCGCCTTGCGCAGGAAGAGGAAGCAACGGGTCTTCACGGTGATCAGGACCGAGCGCCAGTCGGGCACGCGGTACGGGGGGAGCTCCATCACGTAGAGCGGCTTGCCTCCCCGGAGCACGGTGCCCTTGAGCGCCGCCGCGACTCCGACCGCCGCGAAGATCCCCAGGAAGTACATCGAGAAGAGCACGAGGCCCGGAAGCGTGAGGAAGCCGATCATGCGATTCGGGATGAACGCTCCGATGAGGAGCGCGTACACCGGCAGGCGGGCGCTGCACGACATGAACGGCGCAATCATGATGGTCGTGATCCGATCTCGTCGATTGTCGATGGTGCGAGTGGCCATGATGCCGGGGATCGCGCAGGCGAAGGAGGAGAGCAGCGGAATGAAGGCCCGGCCCGAGAGCCCGAAGCGTCCCATGACGCGATCCATGATGAACGCGGCCCGGGCCATGTAGCCGGAGTCCTCCATCACCGAGATGAAGAAGAAGAGCACCGCGATCTGGGGGACGAAGATCACGATCGCCCCCACTCCGGCGATGACCCCGTCGACGAGAAGGGAGCGCAACGGGCCGTCCGGGATCACGCCGCCGACGAACCCGCCGAGCAAGCCGACGCCGGCGTCGATGGTGTCCATCACCGGCGATGCCCACTCGAAGACCGACTGGAACACGGCGCCCATCAGGATCACGAAGATCACCGGCCCGAAGACGCGGTGGGTCAGCACCCGATCCAGACGCTCCCGGGTCCGGTCCTGCGGCTCGTCCGGTCGGCGGACGACGCGCTCGAGGATCTCCTCGATCGACTCGTAGAGACCCGCCGTTTCCTCCGTTCGCCAGCCCGGATCGATCTCGTCGAGTCGTCGCCGGAGGATGCGCAGGTCGTCCTGCACCTCGGGGGGAGCGTAGCGGGCGAGGTCGTCATCCTCCCCGTCGTCGAGAAGGAGGGCCATCGCGAGATCGAGCCGACCCGACGCGGAGAGGAGACCGCGCCGCGGCAGGCGAGAGGAGAGGCTCCCGAGGAGCCGAGCGACCTGCGGGGGGCGCCGCCGGAACGTCGCGGTGGACGACTCGACGTCCCGGTCCATGACCCGCCGCAGGTTCCCGAGGCCGACCCCCTTCGAGGCGGACACCGGCACCACCGGCACGCCGAGGGTCTGCTCGAGCACGATCTCGTCGACGTCGACACCCTGCTCGCGCGCCGAGTCGATCATGTTGAGCGCGACGACGACCGGTCGTCCGATCTCGACGATCTGCAGTGCGAGAAAGAGATGGCGATCGAGCTTCGTCGCGTCGAGGACGAACACGATCAGGTCGGGGGAGGGCGTGTTTTCGTCAAGACCGAAGAGCACGTCCCGTACGATGCGCTCGTCCGGAGACCCGGGCCGGAGGCTGTAGGTTCCGGGAAGGTCGACGATCTCGGCCGTGCTCCCGGATGGAAGCTCGCACAGACCGACCTTCTTCTCCACGGTCACGCCGGGATAGTTGCCGACCTTCTGGCGGAGCCCGGTCAGGCGGTTGAACAGTGTCGACTTTCCGGCGTTCGGATTCCCGAGGATGGCGATGAGCCGCCGCCGTTCTCGACTCCGATCCGGCTCCTTCCCGCGGGAGTCGATTCGGCGGATCTTCGCCGGGTGGACCTCAGGCGAGCTCGACATGAACCCCCTCCGCCTCCGAGCGGCGAATGGACAGGTGTGTGCCGCGCACGAGCAGCTCGTACGGATCGCCCAGCGGGGCCCGACGCACGAACTCGATGGTCGTTCCGGGGACCAGGCCGAGCTCCATGAGACGGAGCACGACCGCCGGTTCCCCGTCGATCTGGCGGACGACACATCGCTGGCCGGGGCTCAACTCCGCGAGACGGTGGGCTTCGTGCCGGCTCATCCCTCCGGGGGGACCTTCGTCCTTGATCACGCCGCGTCCTCCCCTCCGGCGGCATCCGTCTCGTAGCTCTCCCGCAGGCAGTCTTCCGTGTCGCCGCAGATCTCGCAGGAATCGTCGTCGTCGCCGCACGACGGGACGTACGACCGAAAGGTCCGGCGCAGCTCGCGCGCGCTCTTCTCGTCCGAGCGCATGAGTCGGGTGAAGCTGAGAAGGCGTGCCATCGCCTCGGCGCTGACGAGGTGCTCGATCATGCACGCATCCTCCTCCGCCGTCCCGCCCGAAACGCCCAGGATGTCGCGAAGAAAGACGGTCAGGATCTGCCGGTTCGACTCGGTTCGCTCGGCGAGCCGCCGGCCGGCGCTCGTGAGCTCGACGCACGCGTACCGCTCGTGGTTCACGAGTCCGCGTGACTGGAGTGAGTGCAGCATCGAGGTCACCCCGCTTCGCGAGACCCCGAGGCGCTCCGCGATGTCCCCCACCCGGGCGAATCCCTTCTCACGTTTGAGCGATGCCACCGCCTGGAGGTAGTGGGCCATCGAGTGCGATACTTCCTTCTCGTTGAATCGTTTCCAGGTCTCCATGGGCCGTCCGCCGGGGCGAGGGATGTCGATGGGAGTGGCTGGTGCTCAAGAAAGTTAGGAAGTATGTACCTTGTGCAAACCCAACTTAACTCCCGTCGGAGAGGCGGACAAGGACGGCGTGGGGGCTAGCCGTCTTTTTGGGGATCGTCCTCCTTAGACCTCTTATCTGGCTTCGGCCAACCGTCCTTAGGACGTCGTTTCCGCAGGGCGCGATTGACGGCCTTCTCCCATCCCTCCGACTCGTCGATATTGAGGCGGTTCGGATCGGGGCCGGGCTTCTTCGGATCGGGATCTATCATTGGTACTCCGATCATACCCCTCGGGTCTTGACTCTATTGGAGTCCTCGGATACATTCTATCCGTGGGCCGGATGATCCGGCCATGGAGGTCGAAACCCAATGGGGCGCTACCCGTTTAAGGTAATCGTTCGGGGCCAAGAGGTCTACTGCGAGGATGCGGATGCACTAGACACGGCTTTGGATTTGGCCCGAAGGCCCCACTCTCGGAGACCTCAGCGGCCCGCTCGACAGACAGAATCTCCTCCGCGTGCTGAAGGAACGAATCCGCTCAAGGACCCCGCCCAATTCGCCAAGGCTTTGAAGCTACTGCGAGAGGAGAAGGGCGGAGTGCTAACTCAAGTAGTGGCAAGGCATTTGGGGATTGAGGCACGAGCAACGGGACCTCTTCGGCGAGCCATGAACAAGGCATTGCAGGATCACCACTTCGATCCGGAGAGGATCTACTCAGTAGAGAAGCTTCCAGGGGATAAGAAGCTCTGGAAGCATGGGCCCGAGATAGACTCAGCCATCACTTGGTTCGAGAATCTGGCCGCGGGCGGCAGATCGGCATGATGGCGGGAAACGGCGAGCCCTCCCCGCCTTGGAGCTGCACCAGCAAGACGAAGAGGGCTCGTAAGGAGATGCCTATGTAGCACATCCACCTTTGGTGCGAGGGTGGCGGAACTGATAGACGCATCGGATTTGGGATCCGGTGGGCCGTTCTCGCCTAGAGAACGCACGGCCCGTGCGGGTTTGAGCCCCGTCCCTCGCACCTAATCTACGGCAAAAGGGAGGACTTTATCAAGGGCCCTGCCTATCCAGGCAGATGCTCAGGTAAATACTTGTGGCTCTGCCTAACTTTATACTTGACGCAAACGATGAATGGAAGTAGATTTAGACTATGGCTAACGGAAACGCGAGGGACAAGAGCAAGGTACTCAGAGACATCCCAGCGGCTTGTGCCGACGAGGATGCTGCTGTGGAGTTCTTTGAGACCCAGCGTTGGGGCGACTCTCCTATCTGTCCGCGTTGTGAGTCCTCGGATGTCTACCAAATGCGGAGGCGGGGCTCAGAAGAGCGCGAGAAGGACTGTCGGTGGCGTTGCCGTGGATGCGGCAAGCAGTACACAGTGAGGACTGGAACCGTTCTCGAAGACTCCAAGATCCCACTCAGGCATTGGTGCTATGCGTTCTGGGCCGCTTGCTCGTCCAAAAAGGGTGTCTCGGCCCTCCAGATCAAGCGCATGACGGGTCTCTCATACAAGTCTGCCCTCTTCCTCATGCACCGGATTCGCTGGGCGATGGCTGATGAAGCCCCCGAGCCCCTCTCGGGCACGCTGGAGATAGACGAAGCCTATGTAGGAGGAAAGCCGCGTCGCGCCAATCGAGCCCGGAACGCGAACGTCAAAAGCGGCCGCGGGACATCCAAAGCCCCCGTCGTGGCTATGGTCCAGCGAGGGGGCGAAGTGCGGGCTGCTCACGTTCCGAGCGTCAACGCGGCCAATCTGAAGGGCTTCATCTACGCCAACGCGGAGTGTTCATCGCGGGTTCTGACCGATGAGCTGCCGCCATACCGCTACATAAGAGGGGAGTCTATGGCACTTTTCACTCGGTCTCAAAGAAGCACCTGCATCGCTATGTGTCGGAATTCGAGTTCCGGTACAACACTCGCAAGATGGACGACGGTGATCGAACTGCGCGTGCCATCCGGCAATCCCAGGGGAAGAGACTGCGGTATCGACAACCACGAAAGCCCAACTCGTCCTAGAATGCGATCGCGTTGTCCAGAGCTTGGATGAACGCAGTTGTGTCTAGGAAGTAGTTCGGATAAGCTGTCTTTAATGCCCGAACGGATTCCACTGAAACCAAAACGGCTTGGCGTACATCGCCCGTGACAATACTCCGCTCCACTTCTAGATAGTGCCTTGCAGCATCTTTTGCGCGCCTACTTGTGTATGGAGTGATTCGTAGATTGGGGCCACTAGGATCAAGCACTAGTAGAAACAAATCGGATT
>JALGZR010000209.1 GCA_025774805.1 bacterium | reverse complement strand
AAGTCGACGTTCGCCGCGTGCCGCTGATCCTGCGGGAGGTCGTGGGTCTTGTCGTACGTAAGCCGGTTGGACGCGTTGACGTTCTCGATCCGGCGGACCTCCTCCTCGGCGATCGCGAACGCGTAGCTCGCCCGCGCGGCGACCCGCTTTCCGAGCTCGTGATCGTAGTAGAGCTCCATCCCCTTCGCCGTCGTCTCCTTCGGGAAGACGAGGATCCGATCCTCGTTGATCTCCGGGAAGGTGTCGGGGGCGTTCTTCCAGTTCCGGTAGACCGGCCGCAGGTGCGAGCCCTTCTTGTAATAGACCTCGCCCCGCACGAGCGCGCCGTTCCGGAACTGCTGCTCCAGGCCGGCCGTCCACTGCTCCGACAGCTCCGCCGAGAAGTAGCGGCTGTTCTGGTTCAGGACCGCCACGTCGTCGAGGCCCTGGATCTGCCGGTACTGGCCCCACGCGACCCGCAACGTCCCCCCTTCCCACAAGCTCAGGGCGCCGCTGGCGCGGGGACTGACGTCGCTGTCGCCGGTGTAGTCGGCCCGGTCCCACCGCCCCCCGACCTCGAAGACCAGGGGGTCGGCCACTCTCAGCCGGTTGGAGAGATACACCGCGACGCGGGACCCGGTCTTGTCGATGGCGGTGTTGGTGACCACCGGATAGACCCCGGCGGGATCCTGCGAGGGATCGTTCGGATCCTGGAACACGGAGCTCCGGAACTTGTCCTTGTTCCGGAACTGGCGCGCGTCGACGCCGTAGCCGAGGACGTAGGCGTCGGTGAGCGCGTGCGTCCAGTCCTGCTTGATGCCGAGAATCGTGAAGTCGCGCTCGTTGTGCAGCGTGTAGATCGGATCGACGCGGTTCACGTACCGCTCCGAGCCGTCGCGGTCTCGCGTCACGAGACCCGCCGACGCCATCGTCCGCACGACCGTACGGTCCCCCAGCGCGGACTCCAGCGTGGTCCAGACGTACGAGTTTCCGTACCGGTTCTTCGCGTCCTCTCGGGTCTTGATCGAGTCGGCGAAGCCGGTCGTCGCCAGGGCGTCGTACGTGTACCGGTCGCCGGCGTACAGCACGTCGAAGGTGAGCACGTGGTTCGGATTCAAGTCGACCTGGAGCTTCGCGAACGCGTCCTGGTATCGCGGCGACGGAAGATCGTCCTGCTTGATGAGGTTGAACACCAGGTCCATGTAGCCGCTGCGCGCCGACACCAGCCACGATCCCCTCCCGTTCCAGAGCGGCCCCCGCGCCATCGCGCGGGCGTTCATGAAGCTCAGGCCGACGCTGTATTTCGTCCGGTCGAGCTCCGGTGTCCGCGACTTGATGTCGAAGACGCCGCTGCGCTTGTTGCCGTAGTGGGCCGGGAAACCACCCGTCATCAGCTGCACGCCGTCGATCGTCTCCGCGTCCACGATGCTGATGGCGCCTTCGTTGAAGTCCTTGAGGTGGTACGGCTCCTAGAGCTCCAGCCCGTCCAGGAGGATGAGCGTCTCGTCGTGCCGGCCGCCGCGGATCGAGAAGTGCGCGGAGTAGTCGCCGGACGAAAGGCCGGGCAGACGATTGACGGCGCGGAAGACGTCCTCCCCGAGCTGCGGGACGGACTCGATGTCCTCGCGGGACATCGTCTGGCGCGTCGAGGCGTCCGCGTCCATGAAGGAGAACGTCCCGGGCGTCACGGTGATCTCCTCGAGCGGTACGACGACGCGCGACATGGGCAGCTCGAGGTCCAGCTCGTCGCCGCTCCGGACCCAAACGCCCTCCCGGACGAGCTGCTCGTACCCCAGGCGCGTGGCGCGGATCTTGTAGGTCCCGGGCGCGACTTCCCGGAACTGGAAGAGGCCGTCCGTGTCCGTCGTGGTCCGGAGGCCGGCACCGACGAGCGATACCTCCGCCAGATACACGGGGTCCCGCGACTCGGCGTCGACGATCCGACCTCGCACCTCGGTCGCGGCTTCCGCCGGCGTCGATTGCGCGAGGACGACGATCGCGGGGAGGGAGCTCGCCATCAGGGCGAGCAGAAGTACACTTCGACTCGAGCTGGGTTTCATCGTGCCCTCACGCGTCTCGTTCGGGAAGCACCGGGCCCCGCCCCGGATCGACGGATCCCGCGACGGGTGGGGGTGCGCTCCGGGCGGCCGGCCCGGCCCTTGATCGTACGAGGATGGCGGGCGGACATGAAGAGGGGATGAGGGGCGACGAAGATGGACCGCCCCCCCCGCCGCCGGGAGGCGCCCGGGCCATCGCCATTCGGTGTAACATCGTCGCAGTACCTCCGGGGGGGGAACGCCCGTGAGACTGCTCGTCGTCGAGGACTACGACCCGCTCCGCCGGTCCCTCGTCCGCGGCCTTTCGGACGCCGGGTTCGCGGTCGACGCGGCGTCCACCGGGGTCGAGGGACTGGCCCTCGCG
>JALGZR010000208.1 GCA_025774805.1 bacterium | reverse complement strand
TGGCCTTCGCGGGCGGGCCGGCGATCCTGATCGGCCACACCCGCAAGGTCGCATGGACGACGACGACCGCCGGCCTCAAGAACACGAGCCTCGTGGGCGAGGAGATCGTCAACGAGAACACGGACGCCGCTCGCTACGACGACGAGGGTACGCCGACACCCATGGCGAGGCGCACCGAGACCTTCGAGGTGCTGTTCGGCGCGCCGGTCACGCGGACCTTCTTCCGCACGCACGTCCGGCTCGGGAACGGCGGGAGTCGACCGGTGGCCGCCTTCGTGGGGGACCTCGACGGGACGGCGGGCTTCGGGTCGAGCGCCACGTCGGTCGTGACGGGCGGTGGGCTGACGGCGGGGACCTTCGCCGGGGGGCACGTGCTCCTCACCCAGGGTCCCGGAGCGGGGCAGATTCGCGAGATCCTCGACAACGACGCCACGACGCTCACGATCGCCGGCGGAAACGCGTTCACCGTGGCGCCGGCCCCGGGTCAGACCGAATTCGTCGCGGTGGAGCCCGGGAACAACGTCGTCGCCGTCGGCGTGGAGTTCGCCTTCTGGCGCGAGGAGACCGCGACCGGCTCGGCGTTCTCCAGCTTCCAGCGGGCCGAGAGCATCCTCGACGCGAGGCGCGCCATTCGCCGGATCGCCACGACGCACAACTTCAACGCGGCCGACAACGGGGCGTTCAACGGCGTCGGCGTCGACACCCCGGGCAAGGGGAACATCGGCTACTGGTCGGCCGGGTTCTCGCCGGTTCGCCAGGGCGGCGCCGATCCCAGGCTCCCGATCGACGGGACCGTCCCGAACCCGCTCACGGTGTTCGAGGGCACGGTGACCTCAGCCGGCGCGAGCACGCTGACCGACGCGGGCGCCCCGTTCGCGGGGGATCTCTCCCCCGAGCCGCTGAACTTCGCCTACGACAACCCGGGCGATCCCGGCTCAGAGTTCATCGTCGTGATCTCCGGGGGGACGGGGCACCGGCAGACCCGACGGATCGCCAGCAACACGGCGGACACCCTGACGCTGGAAGAGCCCTGGGGCGTGGTTCCGGCGCCAGGCGACACCTACGAGGTGATGGAGGTGATCGCTACGCCCGAGGCGATCAACCCGAGCGAGGGCTATACCGCCAACTGGAACGGCAAGGCGAGCCGGGCCACGATCCCCGCGACGGGGCGCGAGTTCCGGCACATCTTCATCCTCCAGCGGCTGGCGCTCGAGACGAGCGCGGACCGCGAGTTCAGCCGGCAGCTCAACAAGGACGTGGCGGGCATCAACCCGGAGAAGATCGGGCGCTATCTGCTCCCGCGCCTGCGGGACGCCGTGGACGCTCTCGGTGACCAGGGAGACATACGCGTCATCCCGACGCTCGAGGCGCTGGAGGCGACGAGCGCCTTCCCCATAGACGAGCGCCGCTTCATCGACCCGGTCACCGCCGCCCAGGAGACGCAGGAGCCCGTCTTCCTGCAGAACTGGGTCGACAAGATGGCGGCGGCAGTCTTCAGCGACGAGCTGGCGGGAACCGGAGTCAGTCTCCCCGGTGGCAGTCGCGGGCGGCGCGCCCACGTCACCCACGCGATCGACTTCGTCTCCGGGGACGTCGTGGGCAGCCTGCCTCTATCGCGCGACTACCTGAGCGGCGCCGACTTCCAGCAGATGATGATCGACGCCTTCATCGCGGCGCTCGACGATCTCGGAGGCATCCCGGCGCCCATCGCTCGAGGGACCCGGAACTACGTCCACCCATTCGGAATCGCCTTCCCGACCACGACGCGGGGGAACCGCGGGACCTATCAGCAGATCGTGCAGGTGGGCCCCCAGAAGAAGTGTGGCGGACCGAAGGGGGAGATGATCTTCCCGCTCGGCCAGAGCGGCTTCATTCCCTTCGCCGGCCCGTTCGTAGGCGGGCCACCGGGCGCGCACACGACGACGCTGCATCCGATCTGGGCCGACTGGCGGCACATCCCCATGCTCCAGAGCGGAGCTGATCTCGCCACGAACGGGGGCGACGTGGACGGGAACGGCATCCTCGACTCCTGGGAGTGCTGGCACTTCGGCAAGACTGGAGTCACCGCCACCAGCAAGCAGAACGGTCCCGGCGATCCCGACGGCGACCGCCTCTCGAACCTGGAGGAGTACCTGGCGGGGAGCGACCCCGGCGACAGCGACACCGACGACGACGGAGTGCTCGACGGCTTCGACGCCGCGCCCCAGGACCGCCAGGACACGACGCCCCGCGTCCCGACGGTCGAGCCCACTTCGGACCGGGGTCGCGGCGACGGCTCGGGGACCGGCCAGGGGAAGTAGACGGAATCAAGGGCTGGCAGGGGGTTCCGGCGCGGTCCCGGATCGCGCCGGCGCCCGGCACCGAGATCCCTCTTCGCTTCTCCGGGCAATGGGGTTAGGCTGGACC
>JALGZR010000207.1:2443-4126 GCA_025774805.1 bacterium | reverse complement strand
GCACGCCCGCGTCCGGAAGAGGATGGACATCGTCGCGGCGCGGATCCAGCGGGCCCGGGGACGGGTCACCCGCTTCGAGCCGGAGGGCGAGGCGCTCGTCGCCCGCCTGTACTCCTTCGCCATGATGGGGGATCTGGCGAGCCTGTACCTCGCGGCGGCGCGCGGCCTCGATCCGACGCCGGTGGCGAGCATCGACCGGCTGAAGGAAGAGCTCGGTCGCTGACGGGAGATCGCGCGGCGCCGGCCGACCCCGATCGGGGGCGGCGAGCCGGGCCGCCCCGGATCGGGGCGTCGCTGCGGGCGGAAAGCTCTAGTTCCGCTTCCCCTCGTCCGTTATCTTGACGGACTCAGCCGACGCACCGTCTCCGAAACCGGGCAGAAAGAGGGCCAACCCATGAGCAGCCGATATCTCTTCACCTCCGAGTCCGTCACCGAGGGGCATCCCGACAAGCGGATCTGATCTCCGACGGCGTCCTCGACGCCATTCTCGCCCAGGATCCGGAGAGCCGCGTGGCGTGCGAGACCCTGGTCACCACGGGAATCGCCATCGTGGCCGGGGAGATCACGACCGAGGCCTACGTGGAGATCCCGGACATCGTCCGCGGCACGCTGAAGAGAATCGGCTACGACAGCGCCTCGTACGGGATCGACTGGGAGACCTGCGCGGTCATGACGTCCATCGATCGCCAGAGCCCGGACATCGCCATGGGCGTGAACACCGGGGAAGGCCTGCACTCGGAGCAGGGCGCCGGCGACCAGGGTCTGATGTTCGGTTATGCGACGGACGAGTCCCCGGACCTCATGCCGCTTCCGATCTCGCTGGCGCACAAGATCTGCCAGCGTCTCGCCCAGGTGCGCAAGAGCGGGGAGCTCTCGTTCCTGCGGCCCGACGGCAAGTCCCAGGTCACGGTGGAGTACGAGGGGAGTCGCCCGGTGCGGATCGACACCGTCGTGGTCTCGGCGCAGCACCAGGAGGACGCGACCCACGCGCAGATCCAGGAGGCGATCCGGGAAGTGGTCGTCAAGCCGATCCTGCCGCCGGAGCTCGTCGACGCCTCGAAGCCCGTGACCTACCACGTCAACCCGACCGGCCGCTTCGTGATCGGGGGGCCCCACGGCGACTTCGGCCTCTCAGGCCGGAAGATCATCGTCGACACCTATGGCGGCATGGGGCACCACGGGGGCGGGGCGTTTTCCGGCAAGGACCCCTCGAAGGTCGATCGCTGCGCGAGCTACGCGGCGCGCCACGTCGCGAAGAACGTCGTCGCGGCGGGGCTCGCGGGCCGGTGCGAGATCCAGCTCGCGTACGCGATCGGAGTCGCCGAACCCGTCACCGTGCGGATCGACACGTTCGGCACGGGCAAGGTCGACGACGGCGAGATCACCGAGATGGTGAGGAACGCGTTCGAGCTGACGCCGGCCGGGATCATCCGGGCGCTGGACCTGAAGCGTCCGATGTACCAGAAGACGGCGGCGTACGGCCACTTCGGTCGCGAGGACGAAGGGTTCCCGTGGGAGCGGAAGGACCGCGTCGATGCCCTGAGATCGGCGGTCGCGTAGCGCTCGCCGCGCCGGACGGACCTGCGCCTACTTGCGCGTCTTCCAGAGGCCGATCAGCCCGATCGTCACGAACACCAGGTTCGGAAGCCACGCCGCCAGGCCGGGCGCGAGCGTGCCATTGTA
>JALGZR010000207.1:0-2410 GCA_025774805.1 bacterium | reverse complement strand
TGTGCTGGTCGACCCGGAGCCGCGTCACGTCGCCGCCGGACGCCTCCGTGCGCCGCATGTGATCCCGGAGCTCCGAGAGCGTCATCTCGTCCGGCTTCTTCACGATCCGGAGGAAGTCCCGGGGAGTCTCGCGGATCTCCGGGAAGCGGCGCTCGTCGAACGGCTCCGCGTCGACGACGCCGTTCTCCCGGAAGCGGCGTATGAACCCCTGCCGGAAGAGCCACCCGTCGTTCTCCCAGATCGCCGTCTGCGCGTCGACCCGATGGACGAGCGTGCCGTTCGCGAACTGCTGCACGACGACGTCCTCCATCCTTCCCGCGCTCCCGTCGTACCGGCGGATCAGGAAGAAGCGTCCGTCGGCGCCCAGGTAGTTGAGGTCCCGCCGCGACGTCCCGATCATGCGCGGGCGCCCCTTGATCTCGTGCTCGTAGATGTCGCGGGAGACGTCGTTGCCCCGCGGCACGAGCTCGATCGTGAACAGGAGTCCGACCAGGCTGATGAGACCCCCGACGATCAGGACGGGGGAGAGGATCCGGTAGAGGCTGATCCCGTTCGCCGTCATGGCGATGAGCTCGTTGCGGCGCGACATGCCCCCGAGCGAGAAGAGAACGCCGATCAACGTCGCGACCGGGAGCACGAGGATGAAGAGGAACGGGATCGTTGCCACGTAGTACTTGAAGATCTCCCCCGAGCCCACGTCGTTGTCGATGAACGTGTCCAGCCGCTCGAAGAGGTCGACGACGATCGCCACCGTCAGGAACGCCGTCGCGGCTCCTCCCAGCGGCGTCAGCAGCGAGCGGATCAGGTACCGGTCGAGAACCCTCACGGCGCGCCCGACCGGCGGAAGGGAAAGCGGGAGTCCCGCTTCAGCACGAGCAGGAGACCGCACCCGCCGAGGAGGACGTTGATGCCCCACATGCCGACGGCGGGGGGGATGAGGCCCCGGTCCCCGAGCTTCTCACCTCCGAGCGAGGCCATGTAGTAGACGAGGAAGAAGAGAAAGGACACCCCTCCGCCCACGCCGGCGCCGCCGCGCCGGACCTCGGCCCCCAGGGGGGCTCCGAGCAGCACGAACACGACGCAGGCGAAGGGGAACGCGTACTTCTTGTGGATCTCCACCTCGTAGCGGTTGATGTCGCGCTCCTTGCGCTCGATCCGGCGTTCGGCGTTCCGCAGCTGGCGCAGCAGGATCCTCGCCCGGGAGGCGAACTCCGCCGGCTGGACCCGGGCCGGGTCCGCCGCCGCGAGGGCCGCCTGCACGTGCTGCCGGAGCTCGTCGATGCCGCGCCCGGCCCCCTCGATCAGGGAGTCGGCCTCGGCGATCTGCTCCCGGCGGAGCTTCCTCGTGAGCTCGAGCATCTCCGAGGCGGGCAGCTCCCGGTCGCCGCGGGCGCCTCCCTCCAGGCGCCGCTCCAGCTTCGTGCCCAGGTCGTCGAAGATGAGGTCGTGCGTCTCGAAGTCCAGGAGGAAGTAGCTCGACTGGTCTTCCTTGTCGCCCTCGTGGATCTCGCCGTCGTGGAGTCGGATGACGAGCTGGTTCCCGCCGTCGTCGTACATGAGCTCGCCCCAGGGGGCGTGAATGGTCCGGGTCGGCTCGCGGGCGTCGAGAACGTAGATCGTTACGTCGCGGATGATGTTCGCGGCGTCGTCGATGTCGCGGACCAGGATCCGGTACCCTTCGAACTCGTCCATGAACACGCGCTCCCGGATCGCGATCGTCGGCCGGGTCTTCTGGATGTCGGAGGTGAGGGTCTTGAGGCGGTGGTTGGCGTCCGGCAGGATCCGGTTGTTGTACACGAACAGGGCCCCGGTGAGAACCACGGCGGCCACGACGATCGGAGCCAGGACGCGGAGGAACGAGATTCCCCCGGCGTGCATGGCGTCGAGCTCGGAGTCCTGCGAGAGCCGCCCGAACGCCATCACCACGGCGACGAGCACGGCCATCGGGAAGGTGAGCGCGAAGATCCAGCCGAGGGAGAGGGCGAACGTCTCGAGGATCGTCAGGAAGTCCAGGCTGCGCGTCGCGAACAGGTCGAGAAAGTCGACCATCACCCGCATGATGAAGATGAACGTGATCGTGGTGACGCCGAACAGGAAAGGCCCGACGTGCTTCTTCAGAACGTAGCGATCGAGTATCGTCATCGGCTCGTCGACACCGCCACCCCGACACAAGCACCCCAGTGTGGGGGGATCCTATCGGGCCCTTCCGGACCGGGCAAGTGCGGGCGCGGGGCGTTTCTTGACAGTGAAACAAGTGCCGGCTTAAGTTGTTTCAATTATTGACCTTCGAGCATTGCCCCGGCAGGCCCCTCCGACGGGATGTGATGGGCAGAAACGCCTTTTCCCCTAGCCGGCGGGGCCCCGTCCCGCTGCTGGCCCTCCTCTGCCTGTCGATCGTCCTCGGGCCGGC
>JALGZR010000028.1 GCA_025774805.1 bacterium | reverse complement strand
ATCGGGCTCGCCGCGCCGGTGACCAGCCCGGTGCGTCGGGGGTCGAAGCCGCGCCTCCGCATCTCGGCGATCGCGGTCTCTACATCGGTCACCGAACGGACGTCGGTGAGAAAGCGGGCTCGGGGAAGGGGATCCGGGTTCTCGTAGACGACGACGCCCTCGTCCCGGAACACCGGACGCAGGGGCCCCGCCGGGTGCCCCTCCCGACGCAGGACGTAACGGGTCGAGTACAGATCCAACCAGGGCTTCGAGTGCTGCAACCCGTCGAGCAACCGCTCGTGCTCGCGGGTCAGGTTCAGTCGGTTTCCGACGTAGGCGTCCACGTTGGCGAGCCGATGAACGGCCCCGCGGTTCTCCCAGAGGGGACCGTAGCCGGCGGCGTTGAAGTAGCGGTCGTCGCCGAGGTTCTCCTTCAGGAACCGCACGACGGGCGGATCCGATTCGGCGATGCCGGGAAAGCGATCTTGTCCGGCCCACGTCCCCCGCCCGAAGAGGACCATCTCGGCCGCACACCAGACACACACGATCCCGGTCGCGACCGCGGGGGCTCGTGCGCGCCACCCCGACGCGATCGCCACGACGAGTCCGCTGCCGCACCACACGAGGAACGACGCGGTCAGCACGGAGCTCCTTTCGGCCGTGACGCCGAGAAAGGCGGGCAGCGGGGGATCGCCCAACCACGAGCGGACTCCCTCGGGCAGCGCGGCCAGCCACGCCTGCACGCTCTCCGGGCTGCTTCCTGCTCCGTCCAACCACCGGAGCATGCCGACCGTGCCCGCGGTCATCGCCAGGAAGACGGCACCTCCGATCAGCGGGACGAGGAGGCGCGACGTCGATCGGTCCTTCGCGATCCCCTTCCCCCGCCACTCGTGGAATCCGATCGCGGCCAGGAGAGCGAGGGCCAGATGGGTCAGCGCCACGAAACGGGAGGGACGTCGCAGACCGACGGCCTCCGCGACCGGCGTGAGTCCCCGGAGCACGGGGGAGTCCTCGATCGCGAGCGCCAGAGAGACCGCCAGCAGGAGGCCGGTGGGGAGCGCCCAGGGATGTCTTCGCGCGGCCGCGATCCCCGCCAGGCCGAAGACCAGGGCAACGCCGCCGACGAACAGAGCGAGCTCGTGCTGGAACGGATGGAGCCCTCCCGTGGTCGCCTCCCCCAGGGTTCCGGGAGCGAAGAGCTGCACGAGGACCGAACGCCACGGAATCCCCCCGGCGAGGATCTCCTGGCGGATCCACTGTCCGCGCGCGGATCCCGCGTAGAGATCGAGCGTCGGGAGCCACTGGACGGCGGTGAGCCCGGCGGCGGCCACCCCCATGCTCACCCAACCCGCGAGCGCCCGCCCCGCCGCCCGCAGCCGGCCGGAAGGCGGATCGACGAGGACGATCCCGAGCGTCCACCAGCCGAGCGCGAGGATCGTCAGGGCCAGAACGGGGACTCCGCCGGAGAGAATCAGCAGGCAAAGGCTCGCACACCCGAGGACCCACCACTTCCCCGCCGCCCTTCCCCGAGCGCGGTGGAGCTCGTATCCGGCCAGCAGGGCGGCCGGCAAGGCGGGCAGCGCGAGCACCCAGCTCAGGTGGTTCGAGTGGCCCAACGAGAAGCCGCCGAGAGCGAACACGATTCCGGCCAGAAAGGCCGACGGCGGGTCGACGCCGAGCGCCCTGCGGGCGAGCGCGTAGGTCCCAACTGCGAGAGCCGCGTAGTGCAGGATCCAGGTGAGGAGGCAGGCGATCGGGAACGGCAGGATCCTGAACGGGAGCGTGCCCGGGTGCAGAAGGGCGACCTGCACGTCCGCGAAGAGCCGTCCTCCCCCGAGGCCGTAGGGGTTCCAGTGGGGGAAACGCCCTTCGGCGAGCTGTTCGTTGACGGCGGCGTGCACTCCCTCCCAGTAGAAGGCGATGTCCTCCTGCACCGTGCGCAGAGGATCGCGGATCGGGTTGGCGAACTCGGCCACGCAGACCAGGAGGAGGAAGACGAGCGCGAAGGTCTCCCCCCGGGTCCCGAACGACTTCGACATCGGCCTCGCCTCGTTCTAAGGAACCCTCGCCACCTCGAGAATTCGGACGGGGGAGTCGAGCATCTGATCGCGCCCACCTCTCCCGTGGATCTTCCGAACGGTGTCCATTCCCTCCCGCACCCGGCCGAACGCGGCGAAGCCCTGCCCGTCGGGATTCCTCCGGCCGCCGAAGTCGAGCTCCGGCTGCTCTCCGAAGCAGACGAAGAACTCGGAGCTCGCGGTCCCCGGCTCGAGTCGTGCCATCGAGATCGTCCCGTCCCGATGACGCACGCCGGTCCGGTCCGTCGTCTCGTGCGGGATGGGAGGCAGCCGCAGATCGCTCTCGACGAATCCGATCCCCCCCTGGACCACTTCGATCCGAATGCTGTCGTTCGGCTGGTTTTCCATCGTCACGACGCGGTAGAAGGAGGCGGACTCGAAGCGGTTCTCGTCCACGTACCGGAGGAAGTTGGCCGCGGTGATGGGCGCCCGTTCGGCGTAGACCTCGACGACGAGATCACCGAGCTCCGTGCGGATGCGAACCCGGGGATCGCGACTCTCCGCCCTCTCCCTCACTCCGGCGCAGCCGAAAGCGAGGAGTCCGAGGAAGAAGACCGTCGCGAAACCGTGTCGCGCCATGGGGGATCTCCCGCTCCGTCGGTCCGGCCCGCCCGCGGGGCGCCGCCGGCCGCCGATCTCCGTGACCATACAGGATCCGTGGAGGGCCTGATATCGCCGATGCGTCAGGCTATGCGGCCGTGTTCCGTCGTCTGAGGGGACGCAGCACGAAGCCCCCGATCCGCCGGATGCCGCGTCCCGTCCACCCCAGAGCGTCCTCGGTGAGGCAGACCGTCGTCGGGAGAAGAACGGTGGTGAGGACGGTCGAGACCATGAGACCGCCCATGATCACGAGCGCCATGGAGTAGTAGTAGACGCCCGCGAGACTCGGCTTCTGGATCGCGATCGGAAGCAGCCCGAGCAACGTCGTCACCGCGGTCATCACGATGGGGCGCAGCCGCTCCTGGCCGCCGAGAAGCATGGCCGACCTGCGTTCCATTCCCTCGCGCCGGTACTTGTTGATGTGCTCGATCATCACGATCCCGTTGTTCACGACGATCCCGAGCAGGAGCAGTAGGCCGACCGCGGCCGGCTGGTCGAAGTCCGTTCCGGTGAACCAGAGGGTCCACGCCGCCCCGACCGCGGCGAACGGCAGCGCGACCATGAGGGAGACGGCCTGCCGTACCGACTCGAACAGACCGGCCATCACGGCGAAGATGAGGAGAAGGGCGAGACCCAGGCTCATGAGGAACTCGATCTGGCTCTCCCGGACGTCCCGGCGGAACTGCCGGTGCTCCCAGGCGTACCCGAAGGGGAGCTCCATCGTGTCGAGGACCTCCTCGCACCGGCGCACGTAGTCCTCCTTCTGCCCTTCGTCGTAGCGGCCGCCGACCCACACCCCCGTGACGCGGTCGTCGCGGGAGATGTCCTCGGGACCCCGAACCACCCGGAAGTCCGCCACCGTCGCCAGGGGAATCTGACGGTTCCCCCCGCCTCCCGCCTGGAGGAGGGGAAGTCCCTTGAGCTGCTCGAGACTCTCGTGCTCCCTCTCGTCCAGGGTCAGGCGCATCTCGATCTCCCGGTCGTCGTCGATGAACCGGGGCAGGCGTCGTCCCCGGAACGTGAGCTCGACCACGCTCGCCGCCTGTTCGATGCCGACGCCGTACTCGCGGGCCAGATCGCGATTCACGCGCGTCTGCACCTCGAACTTCCCGCCCTCGGCGGTCGAGTACAGGCTGTGCAGACCCTCGACCTCCTCGAGGAGGAGCTTCGCTTCGGCGGCCAGCTCGGTCAGGACCTCGGTGTCCACTCCCGAGATCCGGAAGCCGACCCGCTTCCCCCGGTTCCGCTGCCAGAACGGCACGTTGTCGCGCACCTCGAGCCGCACTCCGGGAATCCGCGGCACGAGCTCCTTCAACCGGGCCCTCACGAGATTCATCTGCCCCTCGTTCGTGTGTCCCTCCCGCATGTAGGCGCGCGTCAGCGTCCACCGGTTGCTCCAAAAGCTGTAGATCGAGCGGATCTTCAGCTCCTCCTTGTGCGGCTCGAGCGCCGTCTCCACCCGGGTGACGAGCTCCTCCTTCCGCTCGAGGGAGAGCGGCTCGGAGAAGTGGTAGCGGATGCCCACGTACATCTCGGCGGGCTTCGGCTCGAGGCTCTTGTCGATCGAGAGGAACGGGTAGACCGCGGACCCGATGAGCGAGAGCCCGACGAGCGGGGCGATCCACCGGTGCCGGAGCGTGAAGCCGAGCAACCGGCGGTACCGCTCCTGGGCTCTCTGCATGATCCGGCCCGGCTTTCGCGGCCGATCGGACCGCCGGAAGCCGGCGGTCGCGAGAGGAATCAGGGTCTGACTGATGAAGAGCGAGGCGAGCAGCGTGAAGCAGACGGTGAGGCCGAGCTCCCGGAGGATGAGGTTCATCTCGCTCCCCCGGGAGAAGATGATCGGCAGGAACACGATCACCGAGGTCATGGTCGCCGCGATCACGGCGACGGAGACCTCGCGCGCGCCGAGGAGCGCGGCCGCGCGTGCCCCGACTCCCTTTTCCCGGTAGCGGTTGATGTTCTCCATCACCACGACCGCGTTGTCCACGAGCATTCCGATGCCCACGATCAGACCGAGCAGGGTGATCGTGTTGAGCGTTCCCCCCTTGGCCCAGACCACTCCGCACGCCACGATCAGGGAGAACGGAATGCTCATCACCGCGAACAGCGTGGAGGAGAGCCGTTTGAGGAACAGGAACAGGACGAGGGATGCGAGGATCGCGCCGATGACCCCGGTGTTCCGCAGATCGTGGATCGTGTTCCGGATCTCTCTGCCCTGATCCTCCCAAATGAGGAAGTTGATTCCCTCGAGCTCGGGATCCCGGGCGATCTCCGTCACCCGCCGCTTGATCTCGTCGGTCACCGCGACCGTGTTCGCGCTCGACTCCTTCGCCACGCCGATCCCCAGGGCGAAGTCCCCGTCCAGGTGACGGCCGTACTCGAGGGGCGGCTCCTCGTAGCGGACGTCGGCGACGTCCCGCAGTCGCACACCCACTGGAGACACCACGAGCTGGCGGATCTCCTCGACCTCCTCGAAGGATCCGACCGCCCGGAGGAGGAGATTGCGACTGTCCGTCCGGATCATCCCCAGGGAGCGATCCTCGTGGTTCTCGCGGAGGGCGGACAGCACGTCCCGCACGTCGACCCCGTGCCGCTGGAGATCGACGGGACGAAGGTTGATTCTCACCTCGCGCGGGTTCAGTCCGTCGAAATCGACGCTCGCCACGCCGGGAATCCGTTCGATCGGTTTCACGATCTTGTCGTAGATCAGATCGTACCCGTGGCTCAGGTCGCGCCCGGAGGCGATCCGGGCATCCAGGATCGTCTCGCCGGTGCGTCCCGGATCCCAGTGCCGCGAAATGAAGATGTCGTCGACGTCGTCGGGGAGGTCGGCGCGGGCCCGATCGATCCGCTCCCGGACCTCGACCCGCTTCACCCCCATGTTCGTGTCCCAGTCGAAGAAGAGGCTGACGCGGGCCCCCGACTCGTCGCAGGTCGACCACATGTGGTTGAGCTCGCTGACCGACCCGAGGGCGTCCTCGAGCGGACGCAGGACCGACCGCTCGATCGTCTTGGGCGACGCGTTCTCGTAGGGCACGACGACCCAGATCTGCGGCTCCTCGTGCTCGGGCATGAAGGCGAGCGGAAGCTTCGTGAGGGCGATCGCGCCGACCACGAAGAGCGACACCAGGATCATCAGCGTGGTGACCGGCCGCCGGATCGCGAGCTCGGGAAGCGTCACGAGGGTCCCTCCGAGGTCGAGGGCACGGAGGACGGCGCGGCCGCGACGCGCTCGGCCTCCGCCAGGGCGGCTCGAAGCTCCTCCTCCTCGGCCCGGGTCCGTACGGTCGAGGGGACGACCGAGTAGGCCGCCGGCACGACGAGCAGGGTGAGCGCCGTGCTCACGATCAATCCCGCGCTCACGACGACCGCGAGGGGCGCGCGCAGCTCCGCGCCCTCGCCGAAGCCGATCGCCAACGGCAGGAGCCCGAGGACGGTCGTCAGGGTTGTCATCAGGATCGGACGAAGCCGGAGATTGCCCGCGCGGACGACGGCCTCGGTCTTCTCGAGACCGAGCCGGCGGTAGCGGTTGATCGCGTCGACGAGCACGATCGCGTTGTTCACGACGACGCCGGCCAGGAAGATGGTGCCGATGAGGGAGATCACGTTGAAGGTGTGACCTCCGAGAAGAAGCCCGAGCAGCACCCCGACGATCGCGAGGGGAATCGTGAACAGGATGATGAACGGGTGGACGAGGTTCTCGAACGTCCCCGCCATCACCAGGTAGACGAGGAACACCGCCAGTGCGAGCGCGAACGCGAGGCTCGCGAAGGATCGCTCCATCTCGCGGTTCTGCCCGGCAAGCTGGAACGTCACGCCGGCGGGAGGCGGGTTCTGCGCGACGAGGCGCGCGAGATCGTCGATCACGGCACCGAGGCTTCGTCCCGACACGTCGCCCGCCAAGATGGCGGCGCGGCTCTGCTGGATCCGGTGGATCTCGGCCGGTCCGCGGGCGGGCGTGATTCCGGCCACCGCGGACAGCGTCACGGGGATGCCGTTGCGCTCACCGACGACCAGGTTCTCGATATCGCCGATCGAGTCCCGATCCTCCTCCCGGTTCCGGACGCGGATGTCGATGAGGCGGTCCTCCTCCCGGAAGCGGGAGACGATCGCGCCCTGCACCCGATCGTGGAGCCGGGACGAGACGTCGCGAATCGAGAAGCCGAAGGCGGCGAGCCGATCGCGGTCGAAGTGCACCGTCAGCTCGGGGTTGCCCGCCTCGAGCGAGGCCCGCGCGTCGACGAGCCCGGGCACGACCGCCATGCGCGGCAGGAGCGTGAGCGAGTAGTCGCGGAGCTCGTCGAGATTCTCTCCGTAGAAGACGAGCTCCACCGGCGTCTTCAGGCTGAAGAACGAGGGGCGGCCGAGCTTCGTCAACAGGTTCGGGATCCGCTCGTACCGCCGGCGCAGGTGCTCCGAGACCGTGCGCTCGCTCTCCTCGTCGGAGCGGTCGGTCATCACGACGTTGAGCTGACCGAGGTTCTCGTCCCGGGTCTTGAGGGAGAGGCCCCCCGACACCAGACGGCTCCCGACCGTCGAGAACGTGGTCGCGACGGCGGGCTCCGCCGCCGCGAGCTCCTCCATCCTTCCGATCACGCGGTCCGTGGCCGCGAGCGGGGTCCCCTCCGGGAGGATCACCTCGAAGTGGAACTCCCCTTCGGACACCGTGGGGATCAGCTCGCGACCGATTCCGGGGAGGAGGGCCAGTGCGCTCACGAACAGCGCCGCGGCGACGCCCAGCGTGAGCGCGCGACGGCGCAGCGCCGCCCGGACCAGGCGATCGTACGCGCGCGAGAGTGCTCCGAGCGTCGCCTCGGGAGGCGCGGAGAGATCCTCCCGATCCTCGAGAGCGGGACCGCCTTTCCCCGGCGAGCCGCCGCGGCCCAGGGACGAGAGCATCGGAATCACCGTGATCGCCACGATCAACGAGGCGAGCAGGCTGAAGGTCACGGTCATCGCCTGGTCCCGGAAGAGCTGGCCCGCGATTCCCTCCACGAACACGATCGGGAAGAAGACCGCGATCGTGGTCAGGACCGAGGCGACCACGGCCCCTCCGACCTCCGAGGTCCCCACGATGGCGGCGCTCGTCCGGTCGAGGCCGTGCCGCCAGCGACGGTGGATCGCCTCGAGCACGACGATGGAGCCGTCCACGAGCATTCCGATCCCGAGCGTGAGCCCTCCCAGGGACATGATGTTCATCGAGACGTCGAGCTGGTCCATCAGGAGGAACGTCGCGACGATCGAGAGCGGAATGGAGAGCGCGATGATGAGGGTGGGCCTCACGTCGCGCAGGAACGCCCAGAGCACGAGAATCGCGAGCACCCCGCCGACCAGAAGGGCATTGCGCACCTCGTCGATCGCCTGCCGGATGAACCGGGACTGGTCGAAGAGCACCTGCAGCTCCATTCCCGGGGGGAGGTCGTCGGGAATGAACTCCAGGGCCTCCATCACCTCGTCGACCACGGCGACCGTGTTGCCGTCCCCCTCCTTGTAGATCGCGATCTCGACCGACTCCTCGCCGCCGACGCGGGTGATTTCCTCGCGCTCCTTCGCTCCCCAGTACACCCTCGCCACGTCCCGGAGGCGCACGGGAGCGAACCCCACCGGATTGACGGCCAGCTCCTCGATCTCCTCGAGCGTGTCGAACTCGTTCAGGGTCCGGACGAGGTACTGGCTTTCGACCGACTCGAGGGACCCGCCGGGACGATTCACGTTCGACGCCGCCAGCACCTGGGCGAGCTGCTCCGGAGAGATCCCGAGCCGCGTGAGCTTCCCCTGATCGATCTCGATTTGGATCTCCTCCTCCTCGCCCCCCTTCACGATCGCGGCGGCCACGCCGTCCCGGGTCTCGAGTGCCTGCTTCACTTCCTTCTCCGCGACCCGACGGAGAAGCGTGAGCTCGTCGGACCCGGTGAGCGCGAGACGGAGGATGGGATCGAGGGCGGGATCGTAGCGAAGGACGACGGGGTCCTCGGTCTCGTCGGGGAGTACGAGGCGATCGAGCTTCTCCCTCACCTCCATGGCGAGGTCGTCCATGTCCGCGCCCCACGTGAACTCCAGGGTCACCTCGGACACGCCCGCTCTCGACACGGAGTGAATCTCCTGAAGACCGCGCAGCACGCCCACCGCCTCTTCCACGGGACGGGTGACGAGGTTCTCCACCTCGCCGGGGGCGGTGTCGGGGAACTCGGTGCGAACGGTGAGGGAGGGGTAGCTGATGTCGGGAAGCAGATCGAGCGCGAGCCGGGAGAAGCCGACGGCGCCGAAGGCCACGACGGCGAGCGCGACCATGAGGACGCTCACCCGCCGCCGGACGGCGGTCTCGACGAGACCGCGAACCATCAGGTGCCCCGCTTTCGTCCGCCGCGCCGTTTCCCCTGCCCGGGGGGCCCGCCGTCCGCCTCGGCCGTGTCCCGCTCCTCGCCGTTCGACGCGTCCGCGGAGAGCGACTCCGATTCGGCCTCGGCCAGAGCCGCCAGTACGTGGGGCGGACCCTCGAGGATCTCGACACCGATGCCGTCACGGAGCTGGCGCTGTCCCTTCACGACCACCAGCTCGTCGGGCGTGAGACCCGAGACCACTTCGGTCCGCTCTCCGTCGATGAAGCCGGTCTCCACGACGCGCCGGACCGCCCTGTTCTCCTCGACGACGTAGAGAACGCTCTGTCCCTGCTCCTCGAAGACCGCCGTGCTCGGAACGAGCTTCGTTTGCTTGTGGCGATCGGTGACGATGCGCGCCTGCGCGAAGTCCCCGGGCCGGGTCTCGGGGGGATAGTCGTGGACCTCCGCGGTCACCTTCACGGTTCCCGTCGCGGGATCCACGATCGGACTGACCAGGCTGACCTTCCCGGTCAGCACCGCTCCCGTGCTCTCGAGCGAGATCTCCATCGCCTGACCGACGTCCACGAAGCCCATTCTCTTCGCGGGAATGTGGACGCGCGCGAGCAGCGGCTCCACGTCCATCACCTCGAAGAGCGGGGTCCCGGGATTCACGTTGGCTCCCAGGTCGACGAGGCGCCGCACGACCTTCCCGTGGAAGGGCGCCCTCACGCGGGTGTACGAGACGTCGAGGTTCGCGAGCTCGAGTTCCGCCTCCCGGACACTGAGCGTGTTCTCGGTCGTCCCGAACTCCTCCTCCGAGAGAAGGCCGCTCTCCAGCATGCGCGCGCGTCGCTCGTGCTCGGCGCGGGCGGTCCGGAGATTGGCCTCGGCCTGCCGGGTCCGATGGCGGGCCTCGTCATCCTCGAGACGGAGGAGGATCTGACCCGCGTCGACCCGGTCCCCCTCCTCCCTCAGGATCTCCCGGACCACACCGGTGGTGCGGGCAAGGATCTGCGCATGGCTCTCCGCCTCGAGGACCGCGGTGGAGGTGTAGTAGGACGACGCGCTGCCGATCTCGACCTCGGCGACCGCGACGGGGATCGAGGCCTGACCGGGAGCACCGGAGCCCCCTCCCGGCCCCCGTCCCCGGCCCCCCGGGGGACCGCCCGCGGCGGAATCGGGGTCGCCGCCGCAGGAGGAGAGCAGAGCGGCGAGGAGGAGAGGAGAGAGCGGCGCGGGAAGGGAGACTTTCCGGCGAGGGGTCGCGCTGGTTCGGGGCATGTGAGCTCACCCGGCCCGAAGGAAAGGGACAAGCCTCGACCGGGGACGGAAGCGGGCCCGGAGCCGGCCCCGGCAGGAAGGAAAACCCCCGATTCCCGTGGGGGTTCGCCCAGAGGGAAGGAACCCGCATTCTACAACTTCCGCCGCCGTCCGGCCTCCCGTCGGGGCGGATCCGACGCGCCGGGGGTCGATCCGGCCCGGGGAGGGGGCCGGCGCATGCGGGCCGGAGCAGACCCGGAAGACCCGGCCGAACCGGTGGACGATTCTGCGCGCGGTGTGCCAAACTGGAGGGTCGATCGTGGGCTGGCGCCTCCGATCGCCAGGGCTGGTGTCTGGCGCGAAGGTCGGCCTCTCCGAAGGGAGGCCGGCCTTTCTACGCCGCACCCCGACATCGGCTTCTCAGCCTCGGACCCAGGAAATCGCCCAGTAGTGGGGCCACTCACGGTACTCGACCCGGCGGGCACGGGGGCCCACGAACTGTCGCAACTCGCCCTCGGTGAGGAAGTTCTTGCGGATCTCGTACTCGCCGCCTGCGGCGAGTCGGCGTCGCTGGAAGGTGTCACCCGAACCGGTCCGGCGGGAGACCGGCGTGCTGCTTCCCGGAACGTATCGGTTGTCGAGCAGCAGAAGACGGCCGCCCGATTCGAGGCGGCTCTCGAGAGATTGAAGGTGGGCGGACAGGTCCTCCCGGGCCACATGGGAGATCCAGAACCCGGCGAAGAGCGCATCGAATCGACGGGGGACGCCCTCGAGCGCGAACGCGTCCGCGCGTCGAAACTCCACCCGGGGCGAGGGAAGACCCCGCCTCCACGCGATCGCCAGGACGTCCTCGACCGCGTCCGTCGCGAGCACGGAGCGGGCGACCCCGGCCATCACCTCCGTCCAGTAGCCGGTCCCGCAGGCGATCTCGAGAACTCGACGTCCCTCGGCCCAGCCGGCCACGTGTCGACGGAGCGCGGAGAGATCGGCCTGACGCTCCGACCGGTCGTAGATGCTCTCGTACTCGGGGGCGCGGGCACCGTAGTAACGGAGGAGATCGTCGTCGGGGAGGTCGATCACGAGAACCGGCGCTCCGACCGGATGAGATCCCTCGGGGGGCGGTCCCTCACCGCGGCGCTCTCAATCGCACATCTTCTCTTCGACGCTGCGGACCTTGTCGTCCATCGTCTGAGCGCGATCGGTGCGCGTGCCGAACTTCAGCGTCGTGGAGATTCGAGGCGCCCCGAGCTCGTGGACGACCTCGTGGCAGCGCCGGATCGCCGCGAACACGGCGTCCCACTCGCCTTCGATGTTCGTCCCGTAGGCGTGAAGCCGGATCTCGAGCCCCGCCTCGCGCAGCACCCTTTCGCAGGCGGCGACGTACTTCGACACCGAGACCCCCACCCCGAGGGGGACCACACACAGGTCGGCGATCACTCTCATCGTACTCTCCTCTCGCGGGGGAGGGTGCGAGGTCCCTCCCCAGGGCTCGAACCCGGGCGGGGGGCGTTTGTTCTCGATCCCCACCCCCCCTCGACCTCCCGGAGCAGATCGGGGAAAAACCCTCGGAAGTCCTCGCCCAAACCGTTCTCGATTCGCGTCAGCTCCGTTCCGGCGCCGGCCAGGGGGTTCCTCCGCCGCATCCTCCGGGAGATCCCGGTCAGCGCCGTCCCGATTCCCTCCTGATCACGGTAGGAGACGAGGAGATCGGTGCGGATCATGAAGGAAACGAATCGCTGCATGCGGTCGGGGAGCTCGTCGCGAGCCGCTTCCAGCTCCGAGTACACCCGATCGGCGAACGCCGGCAGCGGCACCTCCGAGTACTCCTCCCACCGCCGCGCGAGCAGGTGGTCGTAGAAGAGATCGACGAGGATCCCGGAGTACCGGCGCAGATCGTTCCGGATGCGCGCACGGCTTCTTCGGAACAGACGGTGGCCGTCGGTGAGCACGTCGATGCGACGGTGGAGCCGGATCCCCCGGAGGAGCTCCCCCTCGTAGCGCGTCTCGGGCGATCCCTTGACGAAATCGCCGAGGAGGTTTCCGACGAGAGACGTCCCGCTGCGATCGGCTACCAGCGCGTGTGCCAGATGGTTCACGGCAGGAGGTCCACGAGCTCGATCTCACGGGGGATGAGATCGGGGGGAAGAAAGCGCGCCGCGACGCGGTCGAACCGCTCGGGAGCGTCGGTGGCGAAGAGCCGGATCGTTCCCTCCGGCCGCTCCGTCCCTCGCAGTCCGCGGGAATCGAGCTCGGCGCGGACGGCGCGGGCCGTGGTCGCGGCGGAGTCGACGATGGCCACGTTCGGCCCCACGACCTCACGGATCGTGGGGGTGAGCACGGGGAAGTGCGTGCACCCGAGGACGATGGTGTCGGGATCGTGCTCCTCGAGAATCGGGGCGAGGTACTCCCGCGCGACCGCCTGCACGATGGGCCCGCTCGACCAACCCTCCTCCGCCAGGGCCACGAAGAGCGGGCAGCCGCGGGAGAGCACGCGAGCGTCGGGTCGGATCGCCCGGATCTCCCTTTCGTAGGCGCCATAGGCCGCGGTGCTCTCGGTGGAGAGAACCGCGATCCGTCCCGAGCGCGAGGCGTGGGCGGCGGCCTCCGCCCCGGGCCGAACCACGCCGATCACCGGAAGTCCGTCGAGCTCCTCCCGCACCGCCTCGAGGGCCACCGCCGAGGCGGTGTTGCATGCCACGACCAGAAGCTTGATCCCCTTCTTCACGAGTCTTCGCGTCGTCTGGATCGCGTACCGCGTGACGGTCCGAGGACTCTTCGTCCCGTAGGGCAGTCGCGCCGTGTCCCCCAGATAGAGAAGGGACTCCCCGGGCAGATCCCGGCGAATCGCGCGCAGCACGGTCAGCCCGCCGACCCCGGAATCGAAGATCCCGATCGGAAGCTCCCGCGGGCCGGCCGGCGGGGGGGATTCAGCCGGGGGCCCGCTCAAGACCCCTCGGATTCGGGACCGCTCGCGCTCCCGCCGCCCTCGGGGAGCCGGACGCGCCGTGGCTCGCGACGGGCATCGAACGCGCGCAGGATCACGTAGGCGATCAGTGCGAACACGAAGAAGACGAGGAGCATCCACGCGATCGCCTGCAGGGACTCGATCACGGTGCGGTACAGCTCCAGCACCCACCGCTCTCGAGTGAGGACGATCGGCTGATCCTCACCGAAGCCGGTGATGTATCTCTCGAGCGAGCGGATTCGCACGCCCCCCGAGATGCCGACGACGAAGATCGCGAACCGGAGATAACGGGTCCAGGCCCCCGCGATCTCGTCGGCGACGATACGGTGGAGGATCGCGGCGATCGAGCGTGCGAACAGCCGGACCACGCCCCAGGACACGAGCGTCGCGGTCGCGAGGGTGACCAGGAGGAGCATCAGGAACGACATACGATTCTCCTGTCTCGGCGAGGTGGGGCGGCCGGTTCGTCCTCTCCGCCCGAGGTGAGGGGATTCTGGTCGAAGGGCGCCGATCGGGCAATGGGGGAAGCGGGCGGGCGGCCGGATTGAGCTTCACCCTCCGGATTTGGTAGGCTAATCGGGGAGCGGTCGTACCGCTCCTCGCTTTTCGCCACGGCCCCGCCGCGGGCCCGGTGGAGCTCCCGAACGGTCCGGAGAACCCGTCCTCTCCTTCGACTCCCTTCCCCTCGAGGAACATCGGACTTTGAGATCCTTGCTCATCAACCCCTCCGAGATGTCCGTGTACCGGGGCACGAGGTTCGAGTTCAAGAAGACCGAGGAGTGCGTCCCGCCGCTGAACCTCGCCGTGGTCGGCGCCGCGCTCCGCCAGGGCGGTCACGAGGTGCGGATCCTCGACCTCCAGGTGGCCGACGATGACGATCGCGCCGTGGAGCAGGCGATTCGGGAGTTCCATCCGGAGCTGATCGGGCTCGGTTTCAAGACGCCCCTCTACTTCGAAGCGCTCCGAATCGCGGGTCGGGTGCGCGCACTCGCTCCGGAGACCCTGATCGTCGGCGGGGGCGTCCACGCCACGAGCTATCCGGAGGAGTGCCTCGCCGAAAGCGAGATGGACGTCATCTGCATCGGAGAGGCCGACGACTCGGTCGTCCGCGTCGCCGATGGGGTTCCCCTCGACGAGATTCCGGACGTCGCGCACAAGAACCGGCGGACCGGAGAGATCACAGTCCACCGAAGACAGAAACGGGGCGGAAAGACCCGGTTCGAGGGCTACCTCACCGCCGGAGATCTCGATCGTCTCCCCTTCCCCGCGTACGATCTCTACGACCTCGAGGAGTACGCAGGCATCTCCCGCCTCTTCTACGAAGAAGCGCCGGTGGGGTTCATGGAGACGAGTCGGGGATGTCTGGCCCGGTGCGTCTTCTGCACGAAGGGAGTGTTCGGGATCACGTGGCGCGGAAAGAGCCCGAAGCGCGTCGTGGACGAGATGGAGCACCTCCTCGATCTCGGATTCCGGGAGATCGAGATCGTGGACGACAGCTTCACCACCGACGGGGACCGCGCGATCGCCATCTGCGAGGAGATCCTGAAGCGTGGGTTGCGGTTCCCGTGGTGCTGTCGCAACGGGCTTCGGGTGGCGAACGTCTCTCCCGAGTTCTTCCGCATCGCGCGCCGGGCGGGTCTCCACCTCGTCGCATTCGGCCTCGAGACGGGGAACCGGGACGTTCTCATCCGGATGAAGAAAGGGGCGACGCTGGAGCGCGGACGCGAGGCGGTGCGGTGGGCGAAGGAGGCCGGAATCACGGTGATGGGGTATTTCATGGTGGCCCTCCCCGGAGAGACCGAGCGGTCGATGCAGGACACGATCGACTTCGCGTGCTCGCTCCCCCTCGACTACGCCAAGTTCGACATCACGATTCCTCTGCCGGGGACCGAGCTCTATCACGTCTGGAAGGACCGGCTGAAAACGACGAATTGGGCCGACTACAACTTTCACAACCCGGCCCGGAATCTCTATGACCATCCCACCCTGGAATGGGATACGGTCGACCGGTATGTACGGAGGGCATATCGGCGCTTCTACTCACGTCCGGGCTACCTTCTGCGACAGGGGGCGCGGCTGCTCCGGCAGCGCCGTCTGGGGGCCTCGACGCGTGTCGCGCTGCAGATCATCCGGGGTCCCACGGAACGGCCGGTCGGGGGCGCGGACCCGTTGCGGCCCACACGGAGGCTGGAGAGCGGAGCGTAGTCCCGTCCCGTCTCGGCGCGACGCTTCGGGAGATCCGAGCTAGATTCCCCTGTACCGGCCGTGGATGATATCGGTTGGACCGATATCCCGGGCCGGGAGCGACTCGGGCCCGAAGGCGTCGGCCCGGAGGAGACAGGACGCGTGAGGCCGAGCCTGCATATCTCACCAGACTCTGCTGCGGCAGCGGCGAAGCCGCGCCTGGCTTCGTCGTTGTGGCACTTCCGCCCTGCGACGGGGCTACAGCCCCGCCTCGGGCGAAAGCGCCCCATCTCCTCGCCAGACACGCCTATCCGCGGCCTCGCGACGAGTCTGGTGAGATATGCAGGCTAACAATCCGTCGGACCCGATCCGGCTCGCCATCCTCGGGACTCGCGGCGTGCCGGCACGCTACGGCGGCTTCGAGCGATTCGCCGAGGAGGTGGGGGCCGGTCTCGCCACGCGGGGGATCGACGTCACCGTGATCTGCAATCGGGATCCGGGCCAGTCCGCGGTCGAGACCTACCGCGGCATGACCCTTCGGCGCCTTGCGTCGCCGTCCCTCGGACCGCTCACCACCGTCTGGTTCGACCTCCGGAGCCTCCTGCGCTGCCTCCGGGGTTACGATCTCGTGTACATGCTCGGATACGGGACGGCTTGGGCCTTCTTCCTCCCGCGACTGTTCGGCACGCCCGTTCTGGCGAACATGGACGGCCTCGAGTGGAGACGATCGAAGTGGTCCTGGCTCGGCCGGACCTATCTGAAGACCATGGAGAGCTGGGCCCTCGTGACCGCGAGCGGGGTCATCGCCGACGCGGAGGCGATCCGCCGCGACCTGGAGTCCCGCCACGGGAGGATTCGTCACTGCTGGACGGTGCCGTACGGAACCTACGTCGCCGAGTCCCCGCCCCCGATCGATCCCCTGACCCGCCGGAGTCTCGAGCCCGGCGACTACTACACCGTGGTGTGTCGGATCGAGCCGGAGAACCACATCGAAGAGATCATCCGCGGTTTCCTGGAGTCGGGCTCCCGGAGAAGGCTCGTCATCGTCGGTGATCACAACGTGAGCGCCTACGGCCGGCAGCTGACCGAGATCGGCGACTCCCGTCTGTGCTTCATCGGTCCGCTCTTCGATACGGAGGAGCTCCTCGCCCTGCGCTACCACGGTGCCGCCTATCTGCACGGGCACAGCGTGGGAGGGACCAACCCCTCCCTCCTCGAGGCGCTCGGCTGCGGCAACGTCGTCATCAGCCACGACAACCCGTTCAACCGGGAGGTCCTGGGCGATCGCGGGCACTACTTCCGGTCGCCGGAGGACCTCGCTCGGATCCTCCGCGAGCTCGAATCGGGCGCTCGGTCCGTCGATGAGCGCGAGACGATTCAGAAGGTCGCTCTCGGCCGTTTCACCTGGACCCGGGTGGTAGACGACTACGTGAAGATCATTGACGAGATCGTACGAGGGTAAGGCGAGGCGGCCGACCGACTCCCCGGTCCCGGCTGTCGGAGCCGGGTCCCCGAACCCGGCCTTCGGGGCCGGCCCACACACACATCCCCCGCAAGGCCCCCTTGGGGGTACCCGGAGCGGCTCGAGGCCGTTTTGGGTTCAGGCCTCCTTGGCAAATACCGATCTATGGTTGCGGATCCGGGGCTTCCTTGCGAGGATTCTGCGCCACCCGGGGCACCGGCTCCCGGGCCCGGATGTCGAGGAACGCGCGGCAACGACCCACCGGAACCGGGATCGGAGCGGCATGAGAACCCCGATTCGCAGACTCATCGGCCCGGCCCTCGGTGCGGTTCTCGCTGTCAGCGCCGCGGCGGCTGCCGTCGAGCCCGGTGAGGAGGCGGTTCGACGGCGACTCCGGGAGCAGGGCCTGAGCGAGGAGCAGATCGCGGAGGTCCTGGAGAGAGCCCGGAGCTCGGGCGAGATCGCCCCCGCTCCCATCTCCGAGAACGCCCCGATCCCCGAGCCCGCGAGAGAGATTCTGGAGGCGGGTGAGGAGCCACCGCTGCCTCCGCCGCCGCCGCCTCTGGAGGATCCGGAGGGGCCTGAGGACGCGGAGCAAGACGGGGAGGCGGTTCTTCCGCGGTTCGGACAGGAGCTCTTCGCGCTCGCCCCGGAGTCCTTCGCTCCGCCCCTCTATGGTCCCATCGATCCCGACTACAGAATCGGACCCGGGGACGACGTCGTCGTCGACGTGTGGGGCGACGCCGTCTTCCGCCTCGAGAAGGTCGTGAACCGGGAGGGAAACGTCCTCCTGCCGGACGTGGGGCAGGTGAGCCTCATGGGTCTCACCCTGACTCAGGCCAAGGACCGCCTGCGCGGCCGCCTGTCAAAGGCGTTCTCCGGATTCACCAACAGTCCCCCGACGACATTTCTCGACGTCTCCCTCGGCAAGCTCCGCCCGATCAAGGTCTTCGTCGTCGGTGAGGTCCGTCGGCCCGGCGGCTACGATCTTTCCGCCGCGTCGACGGTGTTCCACGCTCTCTACTACGCGGGAGGACCCGCCGCGAACGGCAGCATGCGCGACGTCCGGGTGATCCGGGGCAACCGGCAGGTCGCGGCTCTGGACGTCTATGACTATCTCCTTCGGGGAACCAAGGAGGGGGACATCCGTCTCGAGAACGACGACACGATCTTCGTTCCGGTGCTCGGACGAAGCGTCTCGGTTCGGGGTGAGGTGGTCCGCCCCGGGGTTTACGAGCTCACCGCCGAGGAGGATCTCGGGGACGTCATTCGAATGGCGGGGGGTCTCACGGCGACCGCGTACCTCGATCGCGTCTCCATTGAGCGAATCGTCCCCCCCGAGGAGAGAGATGCGATCGAGGACGACCGAATGGTCATCGACGTCGGCCTCCTGGAGGTTCTCCGGGAGGGCCGACGGTTCGAGCTGGAAGATCTCGATGACCTCCGGGTCCAAGCGATCACCGACTCCAGGACCAACTACGTCGAGGTGAGCGGTCAAGTTCGGAGGCCCGGGACTTACGAGCTCACCGAGGGGATGCGCGTTTCGGACGTCGTCCGCCGGGCCGACGGCCCGCGGGACGATGCCTTCCTCGATCGGGCGGTGCTCTCCCGTACTCACCCCGACCTCTCCCGCGAGACGATCACCTTCGATCTGGATCGGGCGCTCGAGGGGATTCCGGAGGCCGACCTCTTGCTGCGGCCCCGGGACGAGATCAGGATTCTCTCGATCTGGGATCTCCGGGAGCGAGAGACCGTCGCGATCCAGGGCGCGGTGCGAGAGCCGGGACAGTACGAGCTCACGGAGGGGATGCTCCTCGGGGACCTGCTCCTGAAGGCCGGCGGGTTCCTCGAGAACGCCCACACCGCGGAGGTAGAGGTCTCTCGGCCCCATCCCGACAACCCGAACGTCACTCGAATCGCCGAGACCTTCCACGTCGAGTTCGCCGACGAGTTCCCCTCGCGCCCGGGCATCTTGCCCTCCTTCGAGCTGGAGAACCACGACATCGTCTTCGTTCGGACGAAGCCGTACTGGGGGCTCCAACGGAACGTCCGGATCGAGGGAGAGGTCCTCTTCCCGGGAACGTACTCGCTGCGGAGCTCCACGGAGACGCTGGCGGACCTGATCGACCGCGCCGGCGGTCTCCTTGACACCGCCACCCCGGAGGGCTTCCAGCTCATAAGAACCAAGGACGACGTCGGTCAAATCTCGGTCGATCTCGATCGTGCCCTCCGTGACCGTGACGACAACGACAACGTGGTCCTGGTGGAGGGTGACATCCTCCGGGTTCCTCCACGCCCGACGACCGTGAAGGTCTCCGGCGCCGTCAACTTCCCCACGAACCTCGTCTACCGGCGCGGAAAGGGAATCAGCTATTACGTGGACAGCGCCGGCGGGTACCGAGACGCCGCCAAGAAGGGCGACGTGGCGATCATTTACCCCACCGGGCGGGCGGCCAAGGTGCGGCGGTTCTGGTTTGATCCCGGCGTCAAGCCCGGGGCGGAGATCGTCGTTCCGGCGCGCGGCGAGGACGAGGGAGTGAATTGGGGAGAGACGATCAAGGATGTGACCACGATCCTGGCCAGCCTCGCCACGACGTATCTCGTCATCGACCGAATCGCGGAGTGAGACGATGGGTCGGCGTGCGGAAGTCGCGTCGACGAGGGCCCGGCCCCGGAGAGGGACGGGCTGCCTCCGAAGTCTGTTCGTATCCGCACTTGCCGTCGCCGCGGTCGAATGCGCCCCTGTCGCGAGCTCGGTGGCGGTGCCGCTCGAGTACCTCCCTCCCGATCATCCCGCCTATGTGGATCTGGAGAACCTCTGGGCACGAGACATTCTCGACTCGCTCGACCTGGCTTCCCGACCGTGGAGCCGGCACGAGATCGCGTCTGCCCTGGTTCGCGCCTCGAAGGCATGTCTATCCTGCCGGAACGATCCGGTCTTTCGGCGAATGCTTCGGGAGTTCGCCTTGGAAGCCACGCGGCTCGACGAGGGAACCCCCTTTCGAGAGACGCCGCCGCGGTTGAAGTTCGAGGGTCCCGAGTCGACCGTGCGCATTCTGCCCGGCGCCGGGTTCTCCGCTTCCGGAGGGGGATTCGACGACCTGGGATTCGACCCGGGCAGCGGAGGCTTCGTCCAGTTCGAGGTGATGATGGAGCCCCGTCTCTACGCCACGACGGAGATCCGGGTGCAGCGTGTGCGTCCCGATCGATTGGTCGAGGACACGCTCATCAAGAACGAGAATCTTCTGGTCGACACGGACGAGAGCTACTTCTCGCTGTCCACCCGGTACGTCGAAGTTCTTCTCGGCTACACGAAGACGCGATGGGGCCCCGGCCGTTCGGGCACGCTCCTGCTTTCGGACATCGCCCCCGCCTACGGCGTTCTGCGAGTTGCCGGGTCGGTCGGCGGGCGGCTGAAGCTGACCGCGCTTTCGGCCCCGCTTTCTCAGCCCGACAACCACTACCTCGCGGCCCACCGTGTGACCTGGCGCGTCACTCCGGATCTCTCGATCGGTTTTTCCGAGGCCGTTCGCTACGATTCCGAAGCACCCGGATTCCTCTACCTGGTCAATCTCATCCCCTACACGATCGTTCACAAGATTCAGGCGATGGACGGGGACCGGGAAGAGACGATCGAGATCCGGAACAACGTGATGGTGGGAGGCGATCTCGATTGGAGGATCCGAACGGGCTGGCGGATGTACGCCGAGGTCCTGATCGACGATCTCGCTTTCGAGACCGCCAAGATGCCCAATCGTATGGCCGGGCAGATCGGTCTGCATCACGCGAGGACGGTTCGGGGGCATCCGGCCTCCGTGTTGCTCGAGCTCACCAAGGTGCTCCGCTACGTGTATGCGACCTACTACGATCGTGACTTCCTTTTGAGCGGGGATCCACTCGGCTACGTCGCGGGGCCGGATACAGAGAGGCTTCGTGCGGAGGCGCGTGCCGATCCGGCCGTCGACTGGTCGGCGACCTTGACCCTCGATTGGACTCGCCGGGGGCGGGGATTTCTCGGAGAGGCCTGGTCTCCCGAGGTACCGGTGGACCCCTGGTCCACGCTCGATCTGGATGAGCCGGTGGAGCACGTCGTTACCGTCCTGGCCACCGCCGAGTGGGTTCCTCGTGATACGATTCGTGCCTCGTCGGGAGTCGGCTATCGCTGGTCGCGCAATGCGCGGGGTGTGCCGGAAGACGACGACGGGACCGTCGTAGTGGAGACGTCCTTCTTCTGGCGGTTCTGACCGCCGCCGGGGAGTACCGATGGAACGGGATACGACGCGGCTCGACGAACCGTTGCAGGAGGTGAGCCTTCTCGCGGCCCTGGTGGCGTTGAGGCGGGATTGGAAGTTCATCTCGGTGATCGTGGCCGTCGTGACCATTCTTGCGGTCGCGTACGTGCTGTTGGCCCCTCGCTACTTCGCTTCCAAGATGGCGCTCTACCCCGCCGGAGCGGGCGAGGACTCACCTTTGGGTCAACTGCAGGGGATTGCGTCGAGCATCGGCCTGACCCTTCCCGCATCTTCCTCCCAGATCAACGTGCCCGACGTGTTGAGGAGCCGTCGGCTCCGGAAGGGCATCGCGGAGACCGAGTGGAAGACGAAGAAGTATCCGGATCCCGTGAATCTCGTCACGTACTGGAAATGGGACCGCCGGAGCCCCGAGGTGGGTCTCGACAAAGCGATCCGCAAGCTCGCTCGGCTCATCCGGGTCACCGAGGAGACCACCGGGCTCGTCCGGGTCTCCGTCGAGATGCCGGAGCGGGAGATGGCCCGGGACGTCGCGGTGAGGCTCCTCGGCGACGTCCAGGACTATGTCCAGACGGAGTATCGGACCGTCGCCTCGCTCAACCAGAAGTTCATCGAGGAGAGGCTCATCGAGACCCGCGAAGATCTCCGTGAGGCGGAGGAGTCACTCAAGGAATTCCTCGAGACCAACCGGCGGATCGAGGACTCGCCGGAGCTGCAATTGGCGTACGGGCGTCTGACCCGGGAGGTGGAAGTCCGACAGGAAGTCTTCATTACGCTCCGGCAACAGAACGAGATCGCGAAAATCGGCGAGATCCGTGAGACACCCGTCATCAACATCCTGGACGCTCCGGAGATCCCGGTCGGACCGTCGCGACCCAAGCGAAGACTCATCGTCGTGGGGGCGTTCTGCTTCTCGATCGTGGTCGGGTGTTTCCTCTCCCTCTTCCGGAACAGAATGGTGGACACGAGGATTCTCGCCCAGTCCTGATCGCCGACCGAACACCGTGTTGACCCAGGAACGGGAGAGGATGTTGTTTCCCTCGCAAACCCCGACCGTCTCTCCGGCTCGATTCGGCACTCTCGTGTTCGTGGTCCTCTTCGCCGACTACGTGCCCATGCCGTTCACGACCCTCCTCCTGGTCGCCCTCGTCGCCTGGTATCTCCTCGAGAGCCGTCTCTTCATCCCCCGTCCCATGCTACGGCTCGTCTGGATTCCTGGGCTGCTGGTCCTGCTCGGGATTTCCGGCTTCTTGAACAACCAGTCGAGGGAGGTGATGAAAGACGTCTGGTACTTCAGCAAGTATCCCCTCGTCATCGGATTCGGATATCTGTGGGCCCGAGGATCCCCGTCGATCCGTCAGACTCTGCGGGGATTCATGGTGGTCACGGGGGTGGCGAGCGCGATCTACCTTGCCGCCGTCTTGAGCGGACAGGATCCGCTTCACGTCTCGTTGGGACCGCTGACGGCGCAGTACGGCCGGGGCCCCAGTGCCGCGATTCTAGGAGCCGCCATCATCCCCACGGTGGGGCTCTACCGTTTTCAGCTCCGCGATCTCCGATTCGGAATCCGAATGCTGATCTTACTCTTCAGCATACTGTGTCTCACTCTCGCGGGGTCCCGAACTCTCATCGTGTCGACTCTCATCCTGCTCGCCGGCCTGTTCTTCCATCGATTGACCCGGCAAGCGAAGGTGCTCTTTCTGGGTCTGTCCGTCCTCTCGGCCCTCTTCATCACACAGTGGGTCGTCCGCCAGGCGGCGACCGCGGAGTGGGGCAGCTTGGTAAGTCGAACGGCCATCTCCGTCCAAGAGCTCACCCCCAAGACTCACCGTGAGGCCGAAGACATCGGCCATTTTTGGCGAGCTCACGAGACGGCAATGACCTGGAGCTTCTATCTCCAGGGGCAATCTCATGAGAGGCTCATCGGGCGTGGATTCGGCGCGCTGATCGACATCGGGGGAATGATGAACTTCAAGGGTCTCAAGTATCGATACATTCCGAAGCTTCACAACGGGTATCTGTACATTCTCGTGAAAACCGGTCTCGTCGGATTGCTCCTCCACGCGATCTTCCTCGGACTATTCGTGAATGTCGGTCTCCGAAACGTCAACGCCGGTGACCCCGAGCGCCGCTTCGCCGCGATGCTCCTGATCCTCCTGGTGCTCAACCTCCTCTTCGTCACATGGTTCGTCTCGGGCCTGTTCTCCAAGCAAGGCCTGTTCCCGGCAACCGTGCTGATGGGCGCTCTCTTGGCCCATCTCGACCGTCCGATCTCCGACCGACGGATCCCTCGCGGATCCCCGGGACAGCCGGTCGCGGTCACGTGATCCCGACCCGCGAACGAGAACGGGGGCGGAGGGTACCGTGACTCCCGGAGACCATTCCTCGGACCTGACCGTCATCATAGTGACCTACGATGGTGCCGGAGTCATCGAGGCCTGTCTCGACTCGATCTTCGACCAGGGAGAGGATCTCGAGGTCATCGTGGTGGACAACGCCTCCACCGATGACACGGTGCGGATCATCTATGACCGATTCCCGAGCGTGAAGCTCATCACCGCGGACGGGAACCGCGGTTTCGGGGGAGGGTGTCGGCTCGGAGTGGCCGCCTCGGATCGGGAGTACTTCCTCCTTCTGAACCAGGATGCCGTCGTTCGAGGCCCGCTTTCACCGCTCGTTCGGAACCTGGAGAGAGACCCCGAGGTCGCGGTGCTCGGGGGGAGGGTCTCGTATCCGGGCGGTGGCCTGCAGTACACCATCGGGCGCGAAGTCACGCCCCTCCGCCTGCTGCTGTCGTGGATCGTCCCGATAGGGATACCATGGCTAGGAAAACTCTGTGCCCGAGTGGAGACGCGAACCGGGGATTATGAACGGGAAAGGCGCGACATCCCCTGGGTCTCGGGGGCTTTCTTCCTCTCTCGTCGAACGGTCTGGGAGGAGCTCGGCGGAATGGACTCCGCCTATTTCATGTATCTCGAAGACGTCGACTACTGTCGCCGAGCCCGGGATGCGGGCTATCTCGTAGGATTCTCTCCCTCGACCCATGCCGTGCACGCCGAACGATCCGGACAAGCCCATGTCGACGAGCGTGCCCTTCGATGGACCGCTCAGAGCTACGACATCTATCTGAGGAAGCACCGGGGTCCCCGAATCGCAAAGCGCTTCGGCCTTGCCCTCGGCATCGTATTCCTGGTCGAGGGAATCCTCCTTCGACTCGCTTCCGCCTGCCCCTGGTGGCGATCGCGGAGCGCCCAGGCCCGAGCCATTCTGAACCTCGGTCGCCGGCTGGTTCTCGGCCCGAGCTTGAGAGAGTATGGAGAGGCCAGCTAGATCGAGAATGCCCCGCGATCCGCGTTTCTCCCCTGACCCGATGCGAGGCGGAGGAATGGGACGTTGCCTGTCGACTCGTCGAACCGGAGGAACTCTTGGTTCGGCACATGACCATGCTCCACGACTTACCGAGAGAGCACGGCATTCGATTGACCGTTACCGTGTTCCCTCACCCGAACCACGTCTACCATGGCGACCTGGACTCCATCTGGGTTCGATTCCGGAGTGACTGGTGTTCGAGTCAAGGGATCCCCTTTTCGGACTTCTTCCCGCTTTTCGACGGAGGCCGGAGCAAGCAGTCAAAAACGGAAATGATCCGTCGGTACTTCATCGTCGGAGACACTCACCGGGACGAATCCGGACACCGGGTGATTGCCGAGCGGTTCCTGTCCGATTTCGAGCCCTCGCGTCTTGCCCCCTGACGCGGTTCCTCCCCGGGCCAGATTGCCCGGCCCGCCTGCGCCGATTGAGGAGCGTTCCCCGCCTCGGCAGGGAACGGCGAGGACCGGTGCGACAAGAACACACGTTACGAAGCACAACCTACCGCTTCCCAGTGGCGCGTGGAGGTTGGTAAGATCGACGATGTCTCTTGTGCTTTCCACGACCGGAAAGGACTCGAACGCGGACTGCGCGGGGAGGAGACGTCGAGGTGAAGCCCTGGTCGGTCCAGATCAACCGATTGTCCGTCGCCACGGATCTTGGCGTTCGGATCCTGGCACGCAGGTTGGCCACCGTCGTGATCGGTTCCCGGACGGCCGGACTCGCTCATCGGATTCCGGGTCCGATGGGAACCTTCCGCCGCTGGAAGAGGCAAATGCGCGCCCTCGCGGTGGCGGCGAAGGTGGGAGGCCGAGACGGGAAGGCCAGAACCTGGGCCGGCCGATGGGCCGCCCGCGGCCGCGCCGTCCGTCGAACCTGGCGTCTGGTGAGCCAGCACAAGTTGTCGTCGGAAGCGGGCTTCGTTCGCGATCAGACGAACGGCGGCGCTACCGGACTTGGATCCGACGAACCGGTCTTGCAGTTTGCCCGTCGATGGCTGGCGAAGACTCGGATCGAATTGGCTCACCCGCGCGATACGGCTGCTTCGCGGCGGGATGAGTACACCCGGGAGAGTCTTCCGCGGTCCTTCCGGATGCAGTATCGGAGGAGTACTGCGGGACTCATGGATCGAGAGCTGGCCAAGCTCGGCCGCGATCTCGGACTTTCGTCGGTTCAGCCCGTTCGCAGGATCTTCGTGCCGGGTGTCGATCCGGAACTCTGGCCCCATCACCGGAGCGGATGGCGTTACGCGGCGCTGCAATTGTCGAAGCTTCACGACCGCGCGGCTCCGACGACGCTCCTACACTGCCTCGACGAACTTGCGCTGCGACCGGGGGAGTGTCGCGATGACGAGGCCATCACTGCCCGCGCTGCCGAGCACGGGTGGATCGGATTCCTCCACGCCGCCGCCAGCCCGTTTGCGGAAGACGATCGGGCGTCTTCCGTCGAGAGCGTGCTCGCCGCCCCGACGTTTCGACGGCTCGAGCCGACGTGCCGCGGCATCTTCTGCCTGAGCTCCCGCTCGGCCGACGTGACCCGCTCCCTCTGCCGCGCACCCGTGGATTGGATCCGACTCCCCACCGCGCCTCCGCGCTCGTACTTCACCTGGGGCCGATTCCTCGAGAATCCAGACCGAAAGCTCATCATGATCGGATACCGGCACCGCGATCTTCGTCACATCTACGAGCTCGACCCGAACCGTGTGGCTCTGCGCAAGTGCTTGCTCGCTCCGCGTCCCGACCCCGCGCTCCTGGAGCTCGACGCTCGAAGGGGCGGCGTGGACCTCTTCGGATGGCAGGACGCCCCCGCCTACGACCGGCTTCTGACGGAGAGTGTCGTGTTTCTTCCGCTGAACGACGTGTCCGGCTGCAATACCCTGGTCGAGTGCATCGTTCGCCACACCCCGGTGCTCCTGCCGAAGCTCCCTGCTGCGGTCGACTACCTCGGTTCCGACTATCCTCTGTTTTACGAAGATCTCGAGGACGCGGCGAAGCGCGTCGCCGATGAGAATCAGATCCGGGCGGCTCACCTTCACCTGGCTCGGTCCGATCCGATGGCCCTGTCCGGAGACCGGTTCCTGAAGACTCTGACCGAGACTTCGATCTACCGGTCCCTCTTGAGCTGAGGCATCGATGATCGTCGTCGCCGCCGGCCTCATGCGCTCCGGAAGCACGTGGCAGTTCAATGCCCTCCGGCTCATCATGGAGGCCGCGGGTCTGGAGGACGTGGGCACCGGTTTCGTCAACGACTTGGACGACGTCCTCCATCACCGTCACCTCGCGATCAAGACCCACGTGTACCTCCCGGCGCTGAACCGCATCGCGGATCACGTCTTGACCTCGCACCGAGATGTCCGTGATGCCTTCGCCTCCCTCGTCCGGTTCGACCCGAACCGAAAACCGTCGCCTGGGGAGGTCTTCGATCGTTCCTTTCGACACTACCGGGCCTGGGCCGCCATTTCGGACTACGACATGCCCTACGAGACCATGGTCCAGCGCCCCCTCGAACCGCTCCGGCAGATCGCCGACGTCCTGGGGTTGGGACACCTCGATCTCGACCCGGTGCTCGAGAAGCTCGAACGGATCAAGCCTCCCGTCGAAAAGACCGATCCGGACCGACAGAACCTCCTCTGGACCGGCCACATCACCGACGGCCGGATCGGCTCCTTCCACGAGACTCTCGAACGATCTCAATTGCTCGACATCGAACGGAAGTACGGACGCTGGCTGACGCGACATGGCTACGCACTCGGCGAAGAGGTGGAGTCATGACCCGTCCCGGTAGGGTTCGTCGATTCGGAGATGCGCTTCTGCTCGTCTCCGCCACTCTGCTCGCCCTCCTCCTCGCCGAAGGTGCCTGCCGCTTCGTCCTCTATCGCAAGACACCCGATGCCCTGGTTTTCGACGATGAATTGATCTATACATGCAAACCCTTCAGTACGGTCTTCGGTCAGACTCTCAACGATATCGGATGCATCGGCCCCGACGTTCTCACCCCCAAGCCGCCGGAAGAGAGAAGGGTCTTCCTGCTGGGGGGGTCGACGTCGTTCTCGCGGGAATACGTAGACGCCACCGCCGCCGCTCTGTCGCGAAGCAATCCGCAGTGCGCGGTCAAGGTCGTGTCCTGTGGGCGGCCGCGGTACACCTCCTACACTAATCTCGCGAACTTTCGAGAGAACCTCCTCCAGCACTCGCCCGATGTGATCGTCTGCTACCTGGGCATCAACGACTCGATCTACAACTCTTTCCATTGGATCGATACGGTGCCCGATGTCGGCCGGTTCAACTGGCGATCACTCGAGGCGTCAATGTTCTACAAGATGATCAAATACTATTTGATCGATCGACGTCTGAGAGCCGAGTCCGACTTCTCGGAAGGAGAGATCCGCAGCACCGACATCCTCAGGAAGAACCTGTCGGAGATTATCCGAATCGCTGGCGCCAACGACATCGGTGTAGTCTTGGCCACGTTTGCGATTTCGTATCCTACCGACGACGAAACGCTGCGCAAGATCATCGAGGACCGCGAGGACAACATGAAACATTTCTGGGGCAATATCCCGTCCACCGTTCATGCGGTCGAGAGACACAACGAGGTCATGGAGGAACTGGCGTCCGAGCACGGTCTTTCGCTGGCTCGAGTCCAGGGCTCCTTGCCGGCGGACGCGGAGCACTTCATCGACATGTGCCACATGACCCCTCGGGGAAAGACCATACTGGGGACCGTGATTGCCGAGGCGATCGGGTGTCTTGACAGTCCGAGTGTCGGAGGTCGAGGGGCGGCGCCGTGCGGCTGTGAATAGGTCGGACGCGAATTCAACCTGCAAGGAGAATCCCGTGCGGACTGCTCGCTCACCCGTGAATTGGCCTCCGCTCCTCGCGACGCTCATCGCCGCTGCCCTGGGATTCGCCGCCGAGAGCGCTCTCGTTCTCTGGGGCGGAGCATCCGTACATCCCGCCTACCTGGCGCTGTGCGCCGTCATCACCTTCGGGATCGCCGTGCTGGTCGGGGGGATCACGTCCTGGTGGGGCGGGCGGACCGAGGTGGCACTCGCGGTATGGGCCACTCTCAACGGTTTCTACGACTTCGACGACGGGGGTCATCTGCGATTCGTCATGGCCATCGGTTTCGGGCTGGTGACCTGGGCGTGTCTCCGATGGACGCGAAGTGTCCGGCCGTCCGCGATGAGCGTGGGGGTCGGCGTCGGAGCGACGGTCGTCGTGACGGCGATTTTCCTGCGTCATCTCGTCCGACTCGCGATGCGTACCCGAATCCCCGACGATGTCTGGGGTGATTTGATGCACGTTGGGGCCTTCGGCGGGATTCTCTTCCTGTATTCCCTCTACTCGCGACTTCGCCGGTCGAGGCGCCAGGCTCCCCCCGAAGCGGCGGTGGCCGTCGCTCTGCTGATCATGGCGGTCGCAGTGGGACCGGCGGTCCAGCAGGCGGGGCGCGGCCCGCAGCCGAGCGAGCCGGCGCCGACCGCGGCCGCAGAGGATGGCGCGGCCCTGCCTTCGATCCTGGTGATCCTGCTCGACACGGTCCGCGCCGATCACATGTCCGTCTACGGCTATCATCGGGACACCACTCCCTCGCTCCGGCGCCTCTTGGAGGAGAACCCGCAGGCCGTCCTCTACCCGTTGGCGTTCTCCCCGGAGACCTGGACTCTCCCGAGTCACGCATCGCTCTTCACCGGCCTGCTTCCCTCGTCGCACGGTGTTTGCGGCGGTGAGGGACGAAACGTCTTCCGACTTCTCGCGGGCACGCAGAGGCTCGAGGCGGATCGTACGCTGGCCGAGGTAGTGGCCGAACGGGGCTATTGCGTGGGAGCCGTCATCGCGAACACGTCCCTCGGCATGTTCGAGGGTCTGGCCAGAGGGTTCGACTTTTTTTACCAACCCCCCCCGCCACGCCCCCTGTTTCTCATCGGCGAGGGAGTGCGGAAGCGTCACGCCGAGTGGTTGGTGGCCGAGCACGTCAAACCCTACTCGTCCTCCCTCGACGTGAACCGAGAGTTGTTGCGGTTCATCGACGGTTGCGGCGACCGGCCCTGGTTCGTCTTCGCGAACTATATGGACGCGCATGCCCCCTACGCCCCCGTGCGTCCGTACGCCGGAGCGTTCTCCGAGGGAGTGTCCGGGCCACCGCCGATCGTGACCGAGTCGGGTGCGTCCACCGGCCGTCTGCGCCACGCGGAGATGCGCTACGACGAGGAGATTCTGGCGACGGACGGCGCGCTGGGTGAGCTGTTCCATGCCCTCGAGGCCCGCGGTTTCCTCGATCGGGCCTGGGTCGTCGTGACCTCCGATCACGGGGAGGCGTTCGGCGAGCACGGCGTCGTCGGACACTGGACTTCCATCTACAACGAGGAGATCCGCATCCCCTTGATCGTCAAGCCGCCGGTGGGAGAGAGCCTGGCGCCCGACGACGGGGCCGTGGGTCTGATCGACGCGACGGCGACCTTGGCGGCACTGGCGACGGGCGAGACACTCGGGATCGGCAGGGACTTGCGGGAGACCCCCTCGAACGACCCCGCCGTGCTGGCCGAGTTTCATCCCCGGTGGGACGCCACGGCGGATCAGAGTCCACTGCCCACGACACCGGCCCGCGCCGTCATGGCGGGGCGCCTGAAGCTGATCGTCTATCCCGATCGCAGGGAGCTGTACGCGCTCGACGAGGATCCCGAAGAGCGCGTAGACCTCTCCGAATCGCATCCCGACGATGTCGAGCGGCTTCTCGGCCTTCTCCCCACCCTCGACCTGGAATTCGGATCGGAGACCGAGGGCGAGCTCTCTCCCGAGGTCGAAGCCCGGCTCCGAGCGCTCGGCTACGTCGACTGAGATCGATCGCGCGCCGGCGAGGGGCGACCGAGGCCCGTCCGCCCGACCCGAGTCGTGCCTCGACGGACACGGATCCTTCGGTCGGGCCGTCGGCTAAAGGGAGTACTCGGAGGCTTCCTGCTGGCTGGGAATTCGGCCCATTGCCTCGAAGGTGGGTCGCGCGAACGACGGGATACCACGATGGTCACCGAGCAGGAGGAACGCGAGCGTGTCGCGGACCGTGACCCGCCGATAGGGAGAGCTCGCGCGACAGTAGCGGTGGATCTCGGCGAGGATGACGGCCACCGCCCCCGGTATCATGATGAGCGGCACCGCCAGGAAGTCGAGGGCGAACGCTATTCCCAGGCTCCCGAAGAGCCCATTGAGAGTAAGGAGAAGAACGAGCGTCTTTCGAGGAGAGATGCCCAAACGGAGCAGACGATGGTGCAGATGCCACGAGTCGGCCTCGAGGACCGGCCGCCCGGTACGCAGGCGGCGGGCGATGGTCGTCACCACGTCCAGAATGGGGATGGTCAAGAAGGCGACGCAGATGATCACCGGTCCGGCGCCCATCCCCCAGTTCGCCGCCAGGACGACCGTTCCCGCCAGGAGGAACCCGAGTAGGGTGCTTCCTCCGTCGCCCAGGTAGGTCTTCCACCGCGACAGGTTGTACGGTAGGAAACCGAGAGTACTCCCCAAGACGAGCATCGAGGGTACGGCCAGAAACACGAAGCCCTGCGCGATCGAGAGCGCGGAGAGCGCGGCGGCGGCTTGGGCGACGATCCCCGCCGCCAACCCGTCCAGGCCGTCGATGAGGTTCATCGCGTTGATCGCTCCCAGCAGCCAGAAGAGTGTCAGGGGATAACCCAGCCAGCCGAGCTCGATCGTCGGCCCGCCCGGAAAGCTCACCCGGGTGAGAACGACCCCGCCGAGGACCGCAATCGAACAAGCCCCGATCTGACCGGCGAATTTTCGGCGAGCGCTCAAGTCTCTTCGGTCGTCCCAGAGGCCGAGCAGGAAGAGAAAGAGGGCCGCACCGGCCAGGGCGATGATCGGTCGAGACGCGGGGAAAACGCGGTCGGGATTCGCCACGGCGACAACGACCGCTCCGCAGACGAGCGCGAGGAAGACGCCCACGCCGCCCACGATTGGCACCGGAGAGCAATGGACCTTTCTACCCGAGGGGCGGTCCATCAGGCCCATCCGGTCCGCCGCCTGACGGACGATCGGAATCGCCGCTCCCGAGACCAGGACAGAGAGGGCCAGAAGCCCTTGGAGCCCAAGCAGATCCACGGCACGACTCCGGCGCGTCGGGCATCTTTCGGGCCCGAGGATTTCCGCCGAGCCCCGGGGCAGGACTCGTTCGAATTCGAGTTTGAATTCGACCGCGCCCGGAACTTCAGGAGTTAGCTAGAATGCTTGCGGCATGGTGAAAGAAACACCACCAGAAGTCAAGGGAAAACGCGGGACCCGGCGGCGGGAGGGGAAGACTTGACGCGATCCCCGGCGGCCGGAAGAGTACGGGCACCTCCGACCGAGGCATCGAATCAGGGTGCCGAGGAGCCGGCTTGACGCAACGCGCCCGAGTTCTCATCGACATGCACGCCGTGGGGGAGAATCTCTCCGGCAACGAGATGTACGTGAAGAACCTGGGAAAGCATTTGTTTCGTCAAGCTCCCCCCGACATGCGCTTCCACCTCGCGTTCGGACATGAAAAGGATCTCCGTCATTTCGAAGCCTACAGCGGTACGCGGAGGAAGGAGGATTTCGACTACACTCTTCTTCACACGAACAGCTCCCTTCGAAGGCTCAGTTGGTCGTTCCCGCGCCTGATGTCGCGGGAGCGCTTCGATATCGCCCACTTCCAATACGTTCTCCCGTTCTTCGGACTGGGTGCGACACGATTCGTCAGTGTCGTTCACGACATGTCCTTTCGAAGATTCCCTTCCCACTACACACGCAAACAACACGTCATTCATCGATTCATCGATCGCTCCTCACGCCGGGCGGACCGGATCCTGACGGTTTCCGATTTTTCCAAGGCGGAGATCCTGCACTTCTACCCGTTTCTCCGGGAGTCCGATGTGACGGTCACCCACGACGCGAGCGACCCCGAGGTCTTCAAGAAGATCGCCGACCCCCGGTCGCGACTCGAGGCCCTGGAGAGCAAGATCGACAAGAAGATCCCTGACGAGTTCGTTCTGACCGTCGGAAACCTCCAGCCACGCAAGAATCTGGAACGACTCCTGCTCGCGTTCGATCGGGTTTCCGACCGCCGTGACGACATTCGGCTCGTGATCACCGGACGACGTGCCTGGAGATACGATGACATTCTCAGGAAGATGGAATGTCGAAGCCGCGACCGCATCGTGTTCACCGATTACGTGGACGAAGACGAGCTGGTCGCTCTGTACAATCTCTGCCGGCTCTTCGTCTACCCGTCGCTGTACGAGGGTTTCGGTCTTCCCGTCGTCGAGGCCATCAGCTGCGGCGCGATCGCGCTGACGAGCCGGGGCAGCTCCCTGGAAGAGGTCTGTCCGGTTCCGGACGCCCTCTTCGACCCCCTTCGCCCCGAGATCATCGCCGAGAAGATTCTCGATGTCCTCGACGATCCGGACCGGTACCGGAGGATTCAGGCGCAGCAGACCGGTCTGCCCGATCGGTTCTCGTGGATGGACACCGCCGCGAAGACGATCGAGATCTATCGCTCGCTCATCCAACCTGCCCCGGGCCGAGGCGGGCCTCATTGAGGAGAATGCCGATCGACATGGCGATGCCCCATTTTACCTCGGACCAGTTCAAGGCTAGAATCAGGTCAGGTCTGACGAAGAGGATCCTATGAGCTGGTGGCGCAACCGATTGATGCCCTACGACATCTATGAACGACATACGGTGGTCAGCCGTCTGCTCAGTGAACAGTTGGATCCGACCGCCTCCGATACGCGCATCCTCGATGTCGGCGGGCGCACTGACTTGTTGGTTCGATTCACGTCCTATCCAGTGACGACCATCAACGTCGACGGCAGCGCCGATCTTCCCTATGACGGACAGACCATTCCGTTTGCGGAGAACTCCTTCACCGCGGTCATCAATATCGACACCCTGGAGCACGTGCCGGCCGAACAGCGGTTTCGGTTTGTGAGGGAATGTGTACGCGTAGCCCGGAATCTAGTGATCGTTGCCGCCCCCATGGGGACTCCACGACACATCGAGCAGGAGAGAGCGCTCGACGATCTTCACCGCCGCGTTACGGGGCAACCCCATGTCTATCTGAGTGAGCATATTCAGTATGGTCTGCCCACGGAGGATGAAATCGAGGAGTTGGCGACGAAGGCGCAGGTTCGCTCCTTTCGGTTGTACTACGCCGGAGACTTCGTCTGGCAGGCAAAGCATTTTGCGCAGACCGTTCGGGCCCAGGCCGGTGGTTCGCGATCATCACTTTGGTGGCGAACCTGGCAGCGTTTGTGGGGCTCAGCCATCTTCCACCCCATCCGCCTACGCACTCGTCCGTACCCGACGGCAAACCGCTTCTATTTGTTGCTGCAGAAGTAGCGGTCTGCCTTACTCCCCCCGACCCGCGAGACTTCGCCAGGTCGATTCGCCAGCGGTCGCGGTTATGGGATCATCCCTGAGCCACGCGGGAAGATCACGATGGCCTCGGGACGTGAGCACCATCCGAACCCGGGCATTCGAAGCGGCAAATAGGTCCCGAAGTCGGGCCCTGATCGATTCGGGCAATCGGTCTTCGATCGGACGAGCATTCAACCGTAGATAGGCGGTTCGAAGTGCTTTCTTCACTCGGGGATGACCGCCCAAGAACGGTTCGGCGTGTCGGTTCAAGGCGAACACCACTTCTTGAACGAGTCCGCTCTTGTGGGCCACACTGACGTTGTGCTTCTCCCAGGCGGTGTCGGGAGGATAGGCGGGAATCTCCAGCCAAGTGCAAAGGTCGTTCATGACCGCGGTTGGACGAGAGGAGAAGTCCTCAAACATAACCACGCGAAGTGTCAGCGGAAAGAGCTGGAACCAGTGCTCGAGCGTTTCCGCATAGAGACTTCCCCGGACCCCCGTGTAGCTCGGAACTCCGGGTCTCGGACCGAGACGGGCCCGCTCCTCGCACATGTCGATGTAGGTCTCAAATCCAATTCCCGGCTCGATCAGGCCACGGTTCATTTCCCCCTTGAAAGCCGACAGTACTCTCTCGATCGGATCCCTGAAGATCACGATCAGTCGGGGTTCCCCCAACTCATCACGAACCCTCGAAGCGACCTGGTCCCCGCACGTGAAATGGCCTGCACTCGCCTCCATGAGGTAGCGACAGGACGATCTTTGAGGGAGGATCCGAAGATAGCGCTCCAACGTGTCGGCCCGGGATTGCCCGCCGTCCGGATAGAAGTAGTAGGGCTCCTTGACACGCGAGGGCCCGATCTCCGGGTGTCCGGCAAGATGGGCGAAGAGGGAGGATGTCCCGGCACGGGCAACGCCGATGATGAGGAGGTTCGGCTTTCTCACGGAAGACACGCCTCTGCCTGGGATTCGGAGCCTTCGAACCGCTTCCGGCACCATTCTCCAGTTCGGGAACTCCCGTACTTCCGGCGATCCCGACAGGAGAGGATTGCCGAAGTCTCTCCAGTCAGATGCTTCCTTTCGAAACCGGCCTAATCGAAGTCCGCGAACGAAGTGGGGGCACCCAGTACCTATCGGAAGATCGGAAATCGTTCTTGATCCTTGCTCGCTGAACCTTGGTCTTCCGAATAGCATCGAGTGGAAACGCCCGAGAGTGCGCCAGTCAGGGCCGAGCACAGCCCGAGCCAACCGGAGCTTATCTCACGATAGGTGAGGAATGGCGAGGGCGGGCACGGTCTCGAAGGGTGTGCTCTCGTGCCAGCACCAGCGGTTTCCGCCGGGATCTTTCGGAAGATCAAGGTGAACCCTCGGGGACGATTGCGAGGCAATGGAAAGCGGGGCTCCTCTAGCTCTCAGTGGTACTGGCGGAACGGGCAATGGCCATTTGGCACACGATCGCTCCGCACAACCGACGGTCAAGACTCTCGACGAGAGATGAGCGCGCATCTACGGGGAGGGAGAGGATCCCGGGTCGGCGTGGGAGGCATAGCCGTACCTCTCGAGGAGGTCACCCGCTTGTTCAGCAAAGGCTTCGAGGTGGACCGGCTTGAAGTGCTTCTTCCATCCTCCGGAACCACCGCGACGAAAAGTGGGCGTGCGCGTCGAGAATACCCGGTCGGCGATCCCCCGGCACCGTTCCTTCGACAGGTCGAGATCGAGATGATCGGCGATCCGCTGAATCGCGGCAATCTGGCGCTCGACGTCCCCTCCCCCTCTCTCACCGATGAGATCCTCGAAACGGACGACGCAGACCGCAGCGTGGTCAAGCCAGCCCGCGTAGCGCCGAAGCACGTCCCCGACCGGTGCGGCCACT
>JALGZR010000206.1 GCA_025774805.1 bacterium | reverse complement strand
TCGGGCCCCATCCGCCGTGACCAGCTCGCCGTGAGACCGAAGGGCACGAAGACCACCGCGTCCTCCGCCGCGGAGTGGTACTGGCGGTGGAACGCCAGGCGACCCTGATCCCCCAGCCACTGTCGCTCCAGTCCCACGAGCCCCCCGAGCTCCAGCGACGATGCGGGCCGCCACCGGTGGGAGAGCGCGGCCGACGCCCGATGCAGGTCCGGCATCAGGTGATTGTCGATTCGCATCACCGGGGTGACGAACCGATTGTCCGCGTCCCAGTTGCGGTAGTAGACCTCGTAGAATCCCCCGGTCGCTCCGACCGTGAGGTTGCGCGCCACCGTCTCCATGAGCATCGGCCCGGCCCGGAGCGCGTTGTCCATGACGTGGTAGGTGTGATTGACGTAGAGCTTGTGTCCCCGGACGCCGAAGTGGACGTTCCACAGCTCGTTCCGGCGCTCGTCCATCCGCAGGTAGGGAAAGAGGATGTCGTCGCTCACGGACAGCCCGATTCCGTGCTCCCACTCGCCGCGCTCGCCGTAGACGGAAACCTCACCGAGGCGATGCCGCGTGTTCTCGCGATACCCGTACAGTTCGGCGAACGTCCGCCCCTCCGCGTCCTCGTACGGGCCGCCCCGAACGAACCTCCCGGTGGCGCGGTAGCTCAGACGATCCACGGCGACGGCGACATCGAGGTCCTCGGATCCGAGTCCGGTTCCGGAGACGCTGCCCCGCGTCCTCCAGTCCGAGGCCGGGAGCTCCCGGTGGAAGGAGACCAGCCCGCCGAGCCCGCAGCCGGGCGCGGAGGCGCTCTTGTGGAGCTCCACCGTCTCCATTTCCAGCGGGTTCACGCGCGTGGTGGGGGGATCCATGCGATTCGGGCACGCGTTGGGGTAGCGCTCCCCGTCGATGGTGACGCTGACGTCTCCCCGCTTGAGACCGTCCACGTACAGGTCGCTCGTGAAGAGGCTCCCCTTGCGGATGAGGGAGTAGCCGTGGGTCGTGAAGACCTGCGCGGGATAGGCCTTGTCGAGGACCACCTCCCGGGCGCCGGGGTCGAGCCGCCACGACGTGACCTCGATGCTCGGAAGCGGGATGGGCTCCACCTCCAGGGAGAGGTCGAGCCGGACGGTCGAGCCGGCGGCCAGCTCGATCTCCTCGATCCGCGGAGCGTAGCCGATGTACGTGACCCGGAGGCGGGCGGGTCCCGGGGCGAGACCCTCGATCCGGAACGTCCCGTCGTCCCGGCCGATGGTGCCGTGCCGGGTGCCCACCCGCTGGATGCTCGCGTAGGGCAGCGGCTCCCCCGACTCGGCAGACGTGATCCGCCCCTCGACGATCGCGAGCTGTCCCCCGGGCGCGGCGCCGGTCAGGAGGGCCAGTGCGGGCATCGCGCCGAGAATCGACCCCATCGGTGTCCGTGACTTCCGGCACATGCATCATCTCCCCGCGTGCGGGTGGAGTTCGTGGAAACGGGTGTGGGTGCGCCGGCGGAGCCTAGCGGGGCGTCGGGAGAGCGGACATGATCGGCGTCAGGCGGAAAGCTGACGACGATCACCCTGCTCGCGGCGGCCCGGGGCTCGAGGGGGAGCCGGAGCCCGAACGGTACCAGGACCGGGCTCGTGCCCCGCGGAACACGAAGACGGACGCTCCCGTCAGGACGACGACCGCACCGAGGATGAGGACGAGCCGCGCGGCCGGAAGTCCCGCCTGCGCGCGCGCCGACGCGAGCACGACCAGGGTGCGGACCCACTCGATCGCTCCGAGAACGAGCGCCCCCTGGAGGATCCGGGCCGCCCACGCCCGGGGAACCGCCATCAGTCCGAGAAGGGCCAGGACCAGGACGACGATCACGACGTCGCCGCGCCGCAGGAAGTGCGCGGCGAGCAGGAGCAGGCTCAGGATCGCGGGCATCAAATGGAGTGCGAACATGGGGCGCGCCTCGGGCGGAAGTGATCGGACCGGTCGCACCTCCGAGGGCGCGGGTCGACCGGCGGCGCGACGGCGTTCGCCGCCGACGGCCTCCGGCATTGTGCCGGGCTCACGTGGTTCCGTCCAGGTCTCCGTCGCGGCGCGGCGACGACGGACGCCGACTCCTACCGCAGCGCGACGAGCTCGCCCCGGGTCGTTCCGACGAGGAGGGTGCCGGCATCGTCGGTGAAGACGCGGACCACTCCCTCCATCGAGAACGGGATCGACTCCGGGGTCCCGTCCTCGAGATCGAGCTTCCAGAGCCCGCCCTGCCCCGTCCCCGCGAGCACGTGGTCGCCGCGGACGAACGGCCGCCAGGTCGTCCAGCTCCCGCCGTGCGGAGCCGACCGCGCCCAGAGAACCTCGTGGAGCTCGGGATCGACGGCCACGAGCTCGCCCCGGGCCTGCATCCAATCCGTGAACACGAGAAGCCGCGGCCCGCCCGCGACGAGGAAG
>JALGZR010000205.1 GCA_025774805.1 bacterium | reverse complement strand
AGGTCGGTTCTCGGCCCACCTGGGGCCCCAGCTGTATGTCAGTGGAACCGTTGCACTATTTCTACCTATGCAAGAGCTGCATAGGTCAACTGACCCCGGGGGTGCGGCCGGATCCATGGGGGGACGCCGGAGTGTAGGCGCGGGGTCCCCCCTCCCCGGTGCGGCCGCGGTTTTCCCGGGGTTCGTTTCTTTACCGGGAGTAAGACTCGGCGAAGGTGCATCCCGGTTATTGCGGGGGAAGGAGGTCGGAAAATGCGGAAGATCTCGCGCGGGGGGACGCTGGAGCGGCCTCCTCGTACGCTTCTGGCGGACTTTCTGGACCGAGCGGAGACCGTGGGGGCCGACCGTGAGACGGTCCTGCGGGGGTTCGAGGCGATTCGGGCGGTCGACAACCGGCGGATTACCGCGGAGTCGCTCCCGGAGGTCCGCCGGTGGTACGCGTCGGTCGCGCGCGGTCGCCCGGACCTCTCGGTCTACGTCGACGACTCGTTCTACCTCGGGGCCGCCTGGCAGTGTTGGGTTGGGCAGAGCCGGAAGTACCTCCTCGGGTTGCGACGCTCGGGGGCGATCTCCAGCGATCTTCGCCGGTTCGTCGTCGACCTCGGCTGCGGCGTCGGCTACTCCACCCTGGCGCTCTCGGATCTCTTCCCCCTGGCCAGCGTGCTCGGGACCAACGTCGATGGACTCCAGGCCGCGGTCGCCCGCTCGCTCGGGGTCGACCTGACGACCCTCCCCGGGATCCCACCCGGGGTCGATCTCGTCTTCGCCTCCGAGTACTTCGAGCACTTTCCCGCGCCGGTCGACCACCTGCTCGAGGTCGTCGACTCGCTCGACCCGCGGTACCTCGTCGTCGCGAACTCCTTCGGGGTCGCCGCGATCGGGCACTTCCCCGAGTACCTCGTCGACGGTGACGTGGTCTCCCCCCGCCGGACCTCCCGGGCGTTCGGGGCGGCCCTTCGTCGACTCGGGTACGAGAACCTCAAGTTGCGGTTCTGGAACGGGAAACCGGCGGTGTGGCGTCGACGGTGAAATAAATCGCCCTCCGGGTCTGGACATATTCTTATTCCGTGTTAAGATAATAGCATGACGACGCGAAACGACCGAACCCCGACCGAGGAGCGACCGATGACGACGATCGAGGAGCTGGGGGAGTTCCTGGCGACCCACGGGCTGCACCTGACGATCAAGCCGCTCCCGTCCGGGTGGGCGCTCTACGGGTCCGAGCGTGGACGGAACGGTCGCGAACTCGGCGTCGGCGGGACGCTCCCGGGGGCACTGGCGGTGGCGGTCGAGTACGTCCGGCGCTCGAAACGCTGGCGTTTGCCGTCCCGATAGTCCGCGAACCGGGGTAGACCGTGGTGAAACCCGCGAACCCCGCGCGAACCCCCGATCGTCGCGGGATCGCTCGGCTTCCGCCGTTTGGGAGTTCCGGCGACGCCCGGTGGGCGCTCGGGGGTCCCTCTTCGTTCGCGGGTTTCGCCGGTTTCCGAGATGAGTTCCAGGATCACGGGGCGATCTTCGGCGGTCCACCCCAGCCGATCGCCGCGAGGACGGCCTCCCCGCACTCCCGGGGGAGTTCTGCGGTCCTCGCCGCCTCCTCTCGGGAGTCGAACCACTCGACGGCGACATTCGGGACGTCATCGGGGAGGTCGCCCTCCTCGTAGAGGTGGATCACCGCCCACCGCCGGACCCCCAGGAGCTCGCGGGTCTGCACCTGGAACGCCTTCTCGATCTCCGTCTCCACCTCTCGTCGGTCGTCCGCGTCGATCGTGACGTTGTTCGGGCCGGCATCCGCCCGACACATGACCCGGTCGACGATCTCCCTCGCGCTAGCCCCGTACCGCGGGACCGCCTCCAACTCCGCGATCCGCGCGAAGAGTGCCTCCCGCTCGTTCTCCAGTTTCTTGATCTCGTCGCAGTAGTTTAGTCGCAACTTATTAGTTTGATTGATATAATGTTCTTGCTTTCTAATTAGCTGTCGCTTCAGGTCCTGGATCTCCGCGAGGGCCTTCCTCCGCTCTCCCTCCAGGAATTCCCGCTTCTCCCGCTCCTCCGTCGCTCCCGTTCGCTCGAGGTCAAGAGCCAGTCGGAGTCGGTCGATCTCCGTCTGCGCCCCCCGGGTGTAGTCCGCGAGTGCCGTCTCCAGATCGTCGACCTTCGCCTCGAGTCTCTCCCGGGTCTCCCCGACTTCTTCCAACTCCTCCTCCAGATTCCGGTTCAGTCCCTCGACGAATTCCCGTCGTTCCCGCTCCTCCTTCGCCTCCGACCTCGCCTCCTTCAGCTCCCGCCGGAGCCGCGCGACCTCGTCGTCGCGCTCTTCGGGCTCGCGCTTCTCGACCACCCGGAGGCGACTCTCCAGGTCCTCGATCTTCTTCAATATCTTCGGGCCGAACGACTCCGTCTCCATCGCCTCCTCCTACCTCGGGATATCCC
>JALGZR010000027.1 GCA_025774805.1 bacterium | reverse complement strand
ACGGGCACCATGAATCGCCGGCTCGAGGCGCATCTGAACTAGCCGGAACACATCGACCATTCCCGGCGTCCTCGCTCTCTCCAGCGAGAGGCGCCGGTTCGTATCTCCGGAGTGGAGCGCACGAGCGACTCCCCTTCGGTGACCCCGGTGGGGCATCCGGGTCACGGAGCGACCGGCCGTCGCCCGGGATCCCCGATACGCTGCGAGGGTCCGATCATGGCCTCCCCCCGGTCCGCGTCCGACGACCCGCGATCCGGCAACCGCCCCACGCAAATCGATTGGCGAGCGGTCGGTCTTCGACGCACTCCCCAACGCGAGATCGTCCTCGGTCTGGTTCAGTCGACGCGGGATCACCCCACCGCCGATTGGATTCACCACGAGGCGCGGCGGATCCTCCCCGACATCAGCCTGGCGACCGTCTACCGGACGCTGCGGATTCTCAAGGAGAAGGGGCTCATTCACGAGTTCTCCGGCGGAGCGTCGCCTTCCCGGTACGATGGCGTTCGCGGAGACCACGAGCACGTGCGGTGCGTGCGCTGTGGCATGGTCGAAGACGTCGCCATTCCCGAGGTCGGAGACGTGAGGGAGCGGGTCGCGGAGCGCACCGGCTTCCGCATGAGCAGCTTTCCGCTCCTCTTCCACGGACTCTGCGGGCGGTGCTTCCGGGAGCTGGAGGAAAGGGGAGAGCGGAGTCCGCAGGGCGTCGCGCCGGGGGGCCAGCGCATTTGAGGATCGAGACCTTTCCCGTCGGTGCGTTCCAGGTGAACTCCTATCTCCTCTTCTGCGAGGAGACGGGCGCGTCCGTCGTCGTCGATCCGGGCGATCCCGCGGGGGCGCTCCTGGCCCGGTACGAAGAGCTCGCGGCCGAGCCGATCGCCGTCCTCAACACCCACGGTCACCTCGATCACGTCGCGGGCAACTCCGCGTTCAAGGAACGCTACGACATTCCGATCTACCTTCACCCCGACGACCGCTTCCTCCTCGACACCTTCGAGAGGCAGGCGGCCATGTACGGACTCTCTCTCACCGCTCCGCCTCCGCCCGATCGCGACCTCGTGGTGGGCGAGACGGTGGCCTTCGGTGAGTGCCGCCTCGACGTCCTGGGCGCGCCGGGCCACTCGCCCGGGCACGTTTTGCTCCTGAACGGACGGGACGCGCTGTCGGGCGACGTACTCTTCGCGGGATCGATCGGTCGCTCCGATCTTCCGGGAGGAGACCTCCGCACGCTCCTCACCACGATCGACGAGGTGCTCCTGCCCCTGGGGGACGATCTCGTCCTCCATCCGGGGCACGGCCCGAGCACGACCATCGGGCAGGAGCGAGCGACGAATCCGTTTCTTCAGGCGGAGCTTCGGGAGCACCTCCTCCGCGAGGCGTGAGCCCTCTATCGTCCGGGACCCTGCCGTTCCGGATTCTCCCGGCCGACCCCGCTCCAATCGATCTCCGGTAGAGGATACTCGGTGAGTCCCAGCTTGCGCCGGACGACGAGCTCTCCGTAAAGCCAGAGCGCGTCCTCGTCGGCCGGATCCGCGGCGAGGGCGGCGGCCGCCTCCTCCAGGGCGCGTCGTTCGAGACCGAAGGCGCGGTACCGGAGCGCCTTCTCCCTCCGAGCGGTCGCGGTCCCGCCGGCCCCGCCGGAGGGGGCCGACGCGAGAAGCGTCATCAGATCCTGACCGAGGGTCCGCCGGGCGAGGTCCGCCGCCTCTCCGGCCCGCCCCCGGCGGGAGAGTGCGGCCAGCGTGCGCAGAAGGTGTTCGCGATCCGGGTCCGCTCGCGAACCGTCTCCCGACTCGGCGACGCGGTAGGCGATCTCGATCGCGAGATCGGGATCGGCCGCGCCCCGCACCGCTCTCGACGCCGTCGCCAAATCGCCGACGGCGAGCGCCGCCTCCGCCCGCACCCGGTTCCACCGGGCGGCGTATCGCTCGTGGCGCGACACGTCGTTTCTCCCGAGCACGGCGATCGCTTCCTCCGGGTGTCCCGTGCCGACCAGCCAGTGGGCGTAGTGGAGCGCGGCCCCGGGGCCGCGGGAGGCGGCACGACGGAGCGAGTCGGAGTCCACGTCGTAGATGCGCCAGGTCCACCCGATGCGGTCGATCGGGGTGAGCAGGTCGAGCCAGCCGAGGCGTCCGTCGTCGGCGGAGAGAATCCCCCGCAGCGCGTTCACGTTCGCGGCGACGAGCCCGGAGCAGGGCCGGTCGGGATTGACCCGGACCTCCCGCCCCTCGGCCCACGCGCGGAGGCGACCCTCGTCCTGCCCCCAGTCGATGTTCGAGTCGATGAGGAAAAGGTCCCCCCGGGAGGGGCCGCCGGCGAGCTCGTGGAAGTAGCTCAGGTGATCCGGCGTGATCCGGGCCGCGCCGACGAGCATCCACCCTGCGAGTGCGCCGACCAGCGCGCGCGATCGCGTCCCGCGGGATGCGAGGTCGGCGCATCCCACCCCGGCGAGCACGAGCAACGCGGGAAGGACCGGAAGCACGTGCCGCACGCCGATGTCGACGCGGTGCACGAGAGACATGGCGAGGAGAATCCAGGCCGCGGGCAGGGCGACGAACGCGAGGAAGCCGCGCGCGTCTCCCCCGAGCCTTTTTCGAAGGAGAGACACGACGCCGAGAGCCGCCGCGATCAGCAGGGGAAGGGGAGTCTTCACGGCGAGCGCCGCCACGAAGTAGTGCGGGAAGCCGGTCGCGCTGCGCTCGCCGAACAGATAGGCGAAATGTCCGGCCCTTCCGTGGGCCCACTTCGTCTCGAGGGCGTGCACGAGTCCGGCCGGAAGAGGGCCGACCGCCTCCCCCGGTCCGTACGCGAGCCAGGCCAGTGCGACCGTGGCGACCGTCCCCGCTCCCAGCAGACGGAGCGCCCGCACGAGCCGGACGCGAACCGTCCCCTCCGCGACCACCGAACCGGCCGCCACCGCGGGAAACAGGTGGAGCGCCGAGAGCTTCACGAGAGCCGCCGTCCCGGCGGCGAGGGCGAACCCCGCGAGGAGCGCGTGGCGGGACGACCGGGAGTACTCCCATGCGAGCAGGCAGGCGAGAACGAAGAACGCGGTGGAGGGAAGGTCAAGCGTCGCGAAACGCGCGTGGGCGATCAGACCGGGAGAGAGCGCGGCCGCTCCGAGGGCCCACCGGCCCGCCGCGCGGCCTCCCGTCCGGCGGGCCAGTCGGCGGACGACGAGTGCCGTGACGAGGCCGAGGGCGAGCACGGGGACGCGGGCGGGGAGGAGGTGACCCGGCGTGTCGCCGAGAGGGCGATCGGCCGTTCCGGCCAGGACCGGGCCCGCAGCCACGAGGAGCTGACCGAGCGGAGGGTTCGCGGCCCCTCCTCCGAACCGACCGCTCTTCCAGTAGAGAATGCCCGCAGGAAGGTGGGCGCCGAGCTCGTCACAGGTTCCCGATTTGACCGCGAGGCCGTGAATCCCTTGAAGGAGAAAGACCCCGAGCAGGATCGCGGTGATCGCGCGTTCCCGGTTCCATGGGGTGGGCGGATCGGTCGGCGGGAGCTCCGGCACGGGCGGCCTCGCCGTGAGAAAACGGAAGTCGCGGCGGAACGGCAGGATAGCAGACCCGAGACGAGTCCGGGAGTGGTGGGCCGCCCCGGCCACCCGGTTGCGAAAGCCGCACGGTTGGGATAGAGTGGCGCCATCGCTCCCGTGTCGGCCCGCGCCGTTTCGGAGACACCGCCGGCGGGAAGGGCCGCGTGCCGCTCTCGGGGAGGCCAAGGTGAGGAAGGTTTCGGCTCTGGTGGCGCTCGGCCTCCTGTCGATCGCCGGATCGGCCCGGGCGCAAAACGCGCCCGACCTGTTCCGGTTCGACTGGATCGGCGGGGTCCTCCTGACGGGAGACCTCGCGAACGCCGCGTTCGTCGCCGACTTCACCTCGTTCGGCGGTACGCGTACGGAGCGGACCGGGGGCCACGTGGATGTCGACCCGTCGCCGTGGTACGGATTCGAGACCACGTACCGGATCAACGACCGATTCTCGATTTCGGGCACCTGGATGCACTCCCGCGGGCGTTTCCGGATCCAGTACCCCGCTCTCTCGTCCGAGGAGGGCACGTTCGACCTGGAGGGACTCCTCCTCGCCGCGGAGGACTTCCAGAACTTCGGCACCGGCTCCCGGGCCGAAAGTGCCATGAACGACGCCGTCACCGACGTCTTCCTCGCGTCGCTGGTCTACGAGATCCCCATCCTTCGGCGGTGGGCCTTCCCGTACGCCACGGCCGGCGCGGGGGCCTACAAGCTCAAGTCGGACGGAGCGGTCGTGGAGGTGAAGTACGAGGAAGAGATCCCGGCGCGTCTCGAAGGCCTGCTGGCCTCGGGCGGAAATCCCCTGGAGCTCCAGGGCATCTCCGTGTTCGGGATCGACGCCCTCGATCCCGTAATCGCGGTCGGCGCGGGCATCCGTGTCTCCCTCTCCGACCGCTGGGGAGTCGACGTGGTGGCCCAGGACCTGATGCGGCTCGAGGCGGATCACAGCGACATCGACGCCTCCAGCACCGGTGAGGTGGATCCGGAGTCCTTCCGCTTCTATCAGACGACGTACCGTGGAAAGAAGGGGACCATTCACAACTTCGGGTTCAACCTCGCGCTCAACTACGCTTTCTGGCCCTACGGCGCACGCCGCTGAGATCGTCAGAGTCGAGTCGTCTCCCGGTCCCGGCGGACCGGGTTCGCTCATACTCCCTTCGCCTCACCGATCCGGCCGGACGACGAGGACGTCCACCGGCCCGTCCCCGACGAGCCATTCGCTCTCGGTGATCGCCTCTTCAGGGTCGACCGCGAGAAGCCGATCCGTGTCGAAGTTCGTCACGTAGACGGTCCCCGTCACCGCGTCGATCGCCACGCCGGAGAACCCGGGGGCCCTCAGCGTCGGATCGGGAGGATCGGGAAGGACCTCGAGGCTCACGGACCGGTAGCGGCGGACGCCGCCGTCGAATCCGGCGACCCAGACGATTCCCTGCCCATCCTCCGCCAGCCGCCCGGGGGACCCTCCCACGTCGAGGACCTCCTCGGTCTCTCCCGTCTCGGGATCGAGGACGTGGACGCGGCCCCTCTCGGAACCTCCCACGCCGTAGTCGCCGGTGCAGAGCACGTGCAGCCGATCGTCCGACGTCACGATCACGTCCTGCGGATTCGTCCCGACCTCGATCGACCGGATTCGCGTGCCCGCCTCCAGGTCCACGACCTCGAGCACTCCGGCGCCGTAGCTTCCCTCGCTTCCCGCGAAGTTCGTGCACGCGACGTAGGCGATCCGACCCCGTAGCGCGACGCCCTCCGGGCCCGGCGCGGTCGCGATCGGAGGTCCCGCGCTCCCGAGACCGAACCGGAGCAGGCGGACGTCGTTCGACAGCCAGTTGCTCACGACCGCTTCGTGATCGGAGACGGGTACGGCGATCCACGGGCTGCTGCCGGGACCGAGGTCGATCTCACCCCGGCGGGAGAGATCCCGAGCGTTCAGAACCTCGATGCCGTTGTCGCCCGAGTTCGCGATCAGAATCGTGCGCGCGTCGGGAGTCACGCGGGCGCGATTCGTCCACGTTCCCACGACGGCGGCCTGGACCGTCATCGTCCGCCGGTCGGGATCGAGACTGGAGAGCGTCTCGGAGAGCGTGTTGACCACGAGAACCCGCGAGGGAATCGACGCGGCCGACCCCGTCGGAAGAAGGGGGAGGTTCGGATCGGCCGGCTCCTCCTCCTCGCAGCCGGCCCCGAAGAGGGCGCCGCCCAGGATCGCTCCCGCGAGCAGCACGCCGCTCCAATGCAGAGTACGTTGAGCTCGCGTCCTCATGAGGCACTCCTTTCGTAGGTGATGCCGAGCTTCCACGCCCGACCCGGGAGAGGAAAGTCGCGGACGTCGCGGGCCGTGACGTCCGTCACATTCGTGACTGACGCGTCGATGCGGAGCCCGAGACCCATCCGACGGCGGTACCGGATGTCTCCGAAGACGTGTCCCTCGAGTGACTTCGTGTTCGCCCGGGTGACGAACACGTCGTCCACGAACCGCCAGCTCGCCTCGAGCTCATGGCCTTCCCCCCGCGCGAGCGTGATTCCCAGAGCCCCCGCCCAAGTCGGGCGGTAGACCAGTCGCCGGCCGTCCACGTTCGGTTCCCCCGACCGATCCTCGGAGTGGAGTCCGGTCGCGGACCCGCCCAGACGGATCCGGAGCTCTCCGGGCGCGGGCGCCTCGACGGACCCGTCGATCTCGACGCCGGCGATCCGGGCGGCGCCGATGTTGTGCGGCCGCCACACGCCGGAGGCCCCGGGGACCCACTGGATCAGATCGTCGACCTCGCGGAGAAACACGTCGGCCTGGATCCGCGCGGATCCGGGGCCGCCGCGGATGGACACGCCGATGTCCACGTCCCGTCCGCGCTCCGGGCGCAGATCGGGGTTACCCGCGGCGGAGGCGCGCGGGGGCCAGAAGAGCTCGTCGAAGCTCGGCGTGCGAAACGAGAGACCGGCGGAGGCGCGGAACTGGAGTCGCTCCGGCCACACCCGGGCGAGCAGACCGATCCGCGGGCTGAGATGCGGCGCGAAACCCTCCACTCCGTCGAGGCGGGCCGCGAGCATTCCCCGTACGGTGCGACCTTCTCCCCACGAGAGGTCCCGCGAGAGCTGCGCCCGGAGATTGCCCGAGTCCCGTCGCCGGCTCCCGTCCGTCGTGCTCTCGAGACGATCGATCGAGAGTCCGGTCGCGAGCCGCACCGTCGACCGGTGACCCATCCGATCGACCGACAGACCCGATTCGACGCGGACGTTTCGGTGGGAGTCGTCGATCGCGAGGAAGGGCGCCTCGGGATCGGTGTACCGCCGCTCCATTCCGAGCCAGGTCAGCTCCGCCGCCGGCTGCCACGGCGCCGTCCCACGACGCTCCCACCGGATGCCGAGACTTCCCCGATCATCCGTCAGCCGGGCGCGGGGCGTGGGGAACTCCTCGCTGCCGGGAACCCCCCGTTCGGTGGTGACCGCGGAGGCATCGATCCGCGCTCGGGACGACCCTCCGGCCGGTCCTTCCGCCCGCACCTCACCGCCCAGGCGAAGAATGTCCCCGTTCGTCACGACCGTCTCCGTACGCCGGTGGTCGTCGAGGAACGCGTAGTCCCCGTCGGTCCGGAACGCGCGTCCGCTCGTCCGCAGCCCCCACCCGCGACCGAGATCGAAGCTCGTCGATCCCTCGACCCGCCGTTCCCCGAACGATCCCGCGGCCACGCGCACCCGTGCACTGCCGGGGCGGGGCCTCCGGGTCCGCACGTGAATCGCTCCGCCGATCGCCGCGCTTCCCCAGAGCGCGGAAGCTCCTCCGCGGAAGACCTCGACGCTCTCGACGGTGTCGAGGGAGAGGCTAGCGAGATCGACGCCGCCCCCCTGGGCCGGGTTCCGGCGGCTTCCGTCCACCAGCACCAGGACCTGGTCCGTCGAGGCCCCGCGGATCGAGACCGCGGATCCCGCGTCGGACGCTCCGAGCGACGTGACCCTCAGCCCCGCGACCGGCAACAGCGCCTCGCGCAGATCTCCGCCCGGTCTTCGTTCCAGCGCCGACCGGCGGAGCAACGACGTCGTCAGGGGGAACGGGCCCAACGGATCGGGAAAGGCGTCGGCCCGCACCTCGATCGGAGGAAGGGGGTGGGCGGGCAGGGAATCGAAAGCCGTCGCGGACGGGCCGACCTCCTCTCCCCGGGCGGGGAGGACGGCGACGAGCGCGAGGACCGCGGGAAGCGGCGGCGGTCGTCGGCTCACGGCACACGAAGCGGGCGGGCGGCCGCCGAAGGAAGAGGCGTCAGGTCGAGAAGAAGAAGCCGGCCTTGCCGCGGGAAGCGGGGCGTTCGAGCCCACGATCCCCATCGAAGCCGAGGAAGCATCGCGCGTCCCTCCGAGACTCGACGGGGAGGAGGAACGGCGATGCGGATGCTCTTTCATCCGGGACCGGGGGCCGTCGAACGAGGCCGAACCGGTCGGGTCCGATCGACGTCACCTGCCTCACCCTCGAAGGCGGTCAACGTGCTGGCTCGGGCCGGTCTCCTGGCTGGCGGGTCCTCCGACTTCCGCGCCTTCCGGATGGTCCGTGGCCTGTGCGGAAGTCGTCACCGCTCACAGTGGCGGGGCCGCGCCGGATTCGCACCGGCTTCCCGTCACCCGAACCGGAAATGAACGATCGACGATCCTTTCGTCGTCTGCGCCGCCGCCCGAGTGATCCCGGACCGCGGAGCGAGCGCATGGTCGCATCGTCACACGATTCCGTCAAGCGCGGGGGACGGAACCGGTCAAGTCGCGGTAAAGAAGAGCCCTCGATCGGCTGCGGGAGGCGCCGCTCCCGGACGCATCTGGTAGAATGCCGCGTGAGCGGAACTCCTTTTCCAGCCGGGGGTTTCACCCCACTCTCTCCCGTGGCGCGGGAGCGGACCCGTGGGAAGGACGCATTGACTCCTCGTCGCATCCGATGTCGTCCTCGCGGCACCGCCCTTCGGGGGTCCGCCGCTTCGGCCTTCGCTCTCCTGTTGACCTCGGCCGGGGTCGGCTCCGCGGGGGCGGAGGACGGCGCAGCCCGTGCCGGCGTCCTCCTCGCGGAAGCGGAGGCCGCCGACTCGGCACGAGACGCCCGGGAGGCCGAGTACCAAGCGTTCGTCCGCGAGCTCGAGGGAAGACCGCCCCCCGACGATCCCTTCGCCGGCGGTGTCGTTCCCGATCTCATCATCGCCTCGTCGATTGAAGGCCTCGGTGAGATCGACCCCTGCGGGTGAAGCCGGAACCGCCGCGGCGGTCTGGCCCGTCGGGCCAGTGCCATCGACACCCTGAGAGCTTCCGGCGCGGAGCTCGTGCTGGTCGACGGGGGGGACTTCACCGGGTCCCAGAACGAGACGGGTGAGCCGCGCGGCTTCTTCCTCCTCGAGATGATGAACCGGTTCGGGTACGACGCCATCGGTCTCGGGATGAACGATCTCCTGTTCGGTCGACAGATGATCAAGACCCTCGTGAGCGAGGGCTCGGCGCCCTTCGTCTCCGCGAACGTCCGCGACGCCGAATCCGGCCGGCCCCTCGCGCCTGCCTGGCGAATCGTGGAGAGGGCGGGGGCGAGGGTGGGGATCACGGCCGTTCTCGAGCTCGGGGCCCCGAGAGCCCGGCGACTCTCCGACGCCGGATACACGATCGACCCGGCCGAGGAGACGCTCGCGCGCGTGCTCCCCGAGGTGAGGGAACGGTCCGACGTCGTGGTTCTTCTGGCCGGCATGCCTCTGGGTCGGGCGGAGGTGGTCGGAAAGCGCTTCGAGGGTCTCGTCGACGTCGTCATCGTGGGAAACCACCGACCGGGTCGCGGACTCGTGCACCCGGACGAGAGCGGGACCCTGTACGTGACGGCGGACGGCCGGGGTCAGTCCCTCGGGCTCGCGCGCCTGCGGCTCGAAGGGAGCCGCGTCGACCGGATGACGGGGGACGAGCTGGTTCTGAACCGCCGTTGGGCCGCCGACCCCGAGGTGGTCCGGCTCGTGGAGGAGTTCACCCGGAACCTCAACGAGCTCATGAGATCCCGCGCGGACCGCCGCGTGGAGGAGCGGGCGGCGACCGACGGCCACTACTTCGTGGGAGCTCTCGAGTGCGCCTCGTGTCACCATGCCGAGTACGAGTTGTGGACCGAGACGCCTCATGCATCCGCGTTCGAGACCCTCGTGCGGGAGGGGAAGGACGCGCTGCCCGAGTGCTTCCGCTGCCACGTCACCGGGCACGACGTTCCCGGGGGATACGTCTCCGGGACGTCCGATCCGACCGCCCTGATCAACGTGCAGTGCGAGGTCTGCCACGACCGCGGAAGCCTGCACGCGCGCGACGGGACGTACGGTCGATCCCTGGGAATGCGGGGGTGCACTCGATGTCACGATGCGGAGAACAGCCCCGACTTCGATCCGGAAATCTACTGGCTCATGATCGAGCACTAGCCCGGACTCTTCATGAAGATCGTCGCGAGATTGCGGAGACGCCCGTCCGGTGGCGTGGTTCCGCGATCGCAGCAGATCCTTCATGAATAGTCCGGGCTAGGGGCCTGTCGAGATATGCCGGCTGCCTTCGACCGGGTGATCGGTCACGTCGACATGGACTCCTTCTACGCCTCCGTCGAGGTGCGCGACGACCCGTCTCTCGCGGGAAAGCCGTTGGCGGTGGGAGGAAGCGCGGAGCGGAGAGGGGTCGTGTCGTCGGCGTCGTACGAGGCGCGCCGGTACGGCGTTCGGTCGGCGATGCCCACCGCCACCGCGCTCCAGAGGTGCCCGGACCTGATCGTTCTTCCCGGACGGATGGGGAGATATCAGGAGGTCTCCCATCGACTCATGGCGATCCTGCGGGAGTTCTCGCCTCTCGTGGAGCCTCTCTCTCTCGACGAGGCCTTCCTCGACCTGTCCGGCGCCGATCGTCTTCTCGGGACGCCGGTCGAGATCGGCACCGCCGTCCGGGAACGGATTCGCCGCGAGCTCGGCCTCACCGCCTCGGTCGGAATCTCGAACTCGAAGTTCGTCGCCAAGCTCGCCTCGGATCACGAAAAGCCCGACGGACTGACCGTCATCCCTCCCGAGTCGGTCGTCGCGTTCGTGCAGTCGCTACCCCTCGAGCGCCTCTGGGGCGTGGGTCCCGCCACCCGCGAGGCCCTGAGGGGTGCGGGAATCCGGACGATCGCCGCCCTCGCGCGCGCGAGCGAGGAGAGCCTCACCCGGGTCGTGGGCTCGGGCGCCCTTCACCTGCGGGCGCTCGCGCGCGGAGAGGACGATCGCCCGGTCATCCCCGACACGCCTCCGAAGAGCCTCTCCCACGAGACGACGTTCGCCGTCGATCAGACCGACGAGGAGGTGCTCGAGGGAGTGCTGCTCTCGTTGGCCGAGAAGGTGGCCCAGCGGGCGCGCGCGAACGGTCTGGGCGGCCGAACGGTGACGCTCAAGCTCCGCCTTCCCGACTTCACCACCCTCACCCGCAGCCGAACGCTCCCCACCCCGACCCGGGATGCGGGGGAGATCTTCCGGGAGTCCCTCGTTCTCTTCCGGAGTGTCCACCATCGGGGCGAGGGAGTCCGGTTGCTCGGGGTCGGGATCTCCGGATTCACGACCTCCCCGCAGCTCGAGCTCGGGCTCCACGGCGATCCGGGGCACGAGCGGGACCCGGACCCGCAACGGCTCCGACACCTGCATGCGGCGGAGGACGAGGTGGTCGGGCGCTTCGGTCGCAAGGCTCTCGGCCGGGCCCGATCGCTTCTCTCCCGGAGCGTCGAGGACACGGGATCGTTGGAGGGGCGGCCCCGGCCGGAGGAGAGAGAGCGGTGACCGGCGCGGGTCAGTCTCCCAGATAGCCGAGGGAGTTCATCCGCTCCCGCGTCGCCTCGTCGATCACGCGCGCGCTCGCGGTCCCCGGCCCGCGCTCCGCCGCCTCGAGCCACCGGTCCAGCACGGCCGCGAGCTCCCGCACCCGCTCGGGATTCGCCTCGGCCACGTCGACCCTCTCCCCCGGATCGGTGCCGAGATCGAAGAGCTCGTGACGATCGCCCTCCGGATCGGGGGAGCGCACGAGCTTCCACCCGTCGACCTCGACGAAGCGTTGCTTCGCCCGAATCGCCTGCGCCTCCCAGTCCCGTTGCCAGTCCTCGACGAGGTCGGGGTTTTGGGCGACGGGGCGGGGAAGGAGCCAGCCGAGCCGGTCGTTGAGATGCGGAAAGCGGCAGAAGCCGGACTCGCCGTGAAGCGCGCGATCACCGGGCACGGGCCATCGCCCGTCGACGTCCGGGAGATTCGCCTCTCCCATGGCGGCGGCGAGAACGGCCGGCAGGCAGTCGACGAGGGATACCGGACGGTTCCGGAGGGTACCGGTCGCCTTCGGTTCGAATCCGCTCCAGATGAGCGGAACGTTCGTCGCGGGGCCGTAGACGAAGTCGCCGTGGTTGAAGAAGTACCGGTGCTCGTCGAGGCTCTCGCCGTGATCGGACGTGAAAAGCACGATCGTGTTCTCGAGGTCGCCGGCCCTTTCCATCGCTCGCAGAAGCCTTCCCAGCGCCCGATCCGCGGAGGCGATCTCTCCGTCGTAGAGGGCCTTCACGTGCTCGCGCACGCGAGGGGAGAGCGGATTCCGGTAGGTCATCGTCCCCTTGGAGACGGTGCCGTAATCGAACCGGCGGGCGTACTCGCCGTCGTAGCCCCGATCCCAAACGCGGTCGAACGGAAACGCCGGCTCATAGGGCATGTGCGGGGCGAGCCAGTGAGTCCAGAGGAAGTGCGGCCGGTCGGGATCGCGCCGGCGAAGCCAGTCGACGGCGAGATCGGCGATCACCCGGGCACGATTCCCCGAGCGCATGGCGATCAGCGTCCGCAGCCGGCCCAGGCCGCGGAGGATGCCGAGCCTCGACCAGTCGTTCCCCCGGTCGTTGGCGGACTCGAATCCCTGGTAGATGCCGCAGTCGTGGGAGAGCACCGGGTTCGAGTTCACCGCGGCCGTCGTCCAGCCCGCGGCGCGGAGACGCTCGGGGAGCGTGATCGCCTCCGCGTCGAGGCGGTAGTGGAAGTTGTCTCGTACGCCGTGCGTCGGGGGATGACATCCGGTCAGGATCGAAGCGAGGGCGGGAAGCGTTCTCGGGAGCGGAGTGATCGCCCGGATCTCCACCGTGCCGGTGCGCGCCAGTCGATCGAGGTAGGGGCTGACCCCGCGGGGACAGCCGGCGAACCCGAGCCGGTCGGCGCGGAGCGTGTCGATCGTGAGAAGGAGCACGTTCCTCTCGGAGGGCGGACTCTCGGAGGGAGGGCTCGGGAGGGGCCACAACGCCGGGATCGCGAGCGCCGCCACGATCCCGAGGTCTCGGGCGGGTCGCGGCGCAATCGGCCTCACCCGGGCCAGCAGCCTCCCGATGATCTGTCCGAAGACGGCGCCGACGAGGGCGACCGCGGCCCCGAAGACGGCCAACTCGAGAGCGCGGCCGCCCTCGAGCGGGCCCGTGACGACGCGGTCGAGCCCCATCCCGAATCCGATTCCCCCGCCCAGGGCGAGCCCGAACGGCGAGAGGGAGGACAGGCGGCGGCTTCGCCGCAACGATCCGATGAGGGCGCCGAGGACGGCCCCGGCGATGGCGAACTGGGACGCGTCGCGCGCCGGCCAGAGCAGAGGAAGCTCTCCACCTCCCCGGCGGACGATCTCGATGAGGGCGATCGCGACGAACGCGAGCGCTCCGGCCGCGGCCCCGGAGGCGACGAGCGGGAAGAATGACGGGCGAGCGGGGCGGGAGGCTCCGGCTCTCAACGGTACCGGGCCTTCAGGCTTCCCCAGGAGGTCTCCTCGATGGAAATGGTCCCACAGTCCTTGGCGCCCGAGTGGGCGCCGATGTCGACGCCGTCCTCCCCGGCGCCCACACAGGGGGAGTCGCTCTGCAGCGCCAGGTCGGGGATAGGGACCGCCAGGGGGTCGCACAGCAACGGATCGACCTTGATGTTCCCGCTGACGCCCGTGCGGTCGGTGCAGCTCCCCCCGTACTCGGAGTCGGGATCGGATCCGTCGTCCTTGTACACGCAGTTGTGACGGAGGTTCGGCTGGGCGAGGACCCCGAGGCAGTAGATGCCGTATCCTTTCAACTGGTCGGAGATGACGTTGTTCACGAAGGGGCCCAGGAACTCGCGGTAGACGTGGATGTTCCCTCCGGACTCCGAGATGTTCGCCCGGTTTCGCGTAATCGTGTTGGAGACGAGATGGACCGAGGTGAACCGGCGGGAGGCGTTGCCGCGAATCGCGATCCCGCCCCCCTGCTCGGCCGTGTTCCCGACGATCTCGGTCGTCTTGAGGAAGGTCTCGTCGCTCTCGAAGAAGTAGAACCCCCCGCCGTACCCGCCCGCCTGAAGGGAGCGGTTGTTCCGCACGAATCCCTCGTGAATGAGATTCGCGCCCCCCTCGAAATAGAACCCGCCGCCGCTGCCGCCCGCGACGCATTCCTCGACGAGGCATCCCCAGTAGAGACCGTTCCCGCCCAGAGCGGCGACGGCGCCTCCGTGACGGGCGGACGAGTCGGCCTCGAATTCGTTGGACTGGCAGATGACGTCCGCATCGAGGGCCAGGAGTCCGCCGCCGTCGTTGCCGGAGACGTTGTACCGGATCTTGTTGTGCGCAAAGACGATCGGCGAGGCGATGAAGAGGCCCCCGCCTCCTCCGCTCGTCTGGTTGAACACCGCCGTGGTACAGGCGAGGATCCGGCACTGCTCGATGCGGGCGGCGTCGGCGTTCGCCGCCACGGAGATGCCGCCCCCCCGGAGCACGGAGACGTTGTTCTCGATCGTGCAGTTGAAGATCGTGGCGGACGAGCCGTTCCCGATCGTGATCCCGCCTCCGATCACCGCGGAACGGTTCTCGCGGATGATACAGTTTCGGATGACGAGATCGGCCCCGGATCCGCAGAAGATCCCGCCTCCGGCGAACTCGGAATTGCCGCCCCGCACGGTGAACGCCCCGAAGATCGTGGAGTCGGCCACGTCGGTACACTCCACGACGCTTCCGACCGAGTCGGGGTGGAGCTCCACCACGGTCAGAGAGGGATCGGTGGTCTGCGATCCGCACGAGTCGTCCCACCCTCCCATGTACACGACGCCGCTCACGAGCTCGAGGCTCTCCACGTAGGGAGAGCCCACGTAGGAGACGAGGATCGAGTCCCCCGCGACGGCGACGGCGTTCGCCGCGGAGATCGTGGGGAAGTCCATCGGAACGCAATGGGTGGCCGCCGTAGCCGGGGCCGGGCCGAGAGCGAGCGCGATCGTGGCGACGCTCGCCAGGGACGACGCCGCCCGGAGCGGGGTCGGTATGGAGTGGAATGGGGTCATCGGCCGGGTACCTTGCAGGGCCGCGGGGCGCTCCGCCGGACGACGGCAGCCGCGTAAGATTCTATCAGAGGTCGGTTTGAAGCGGCAACGGGCTCCGGTCCGGGGGAGCGATGGGTGCCGGTCTCCTCGCGACGAGCCGGTCGAGAATTGCGGGCTAGCCCGCATATCTCACCAGCCTCTGCTGCGGCAGCGGCAAAGCCGCGCCTGGCTTCGTCGTTGCGGCGCTTCCGCCCTGCGACGGGGCTACGGCCCTGCCTCGGGCGAAAGCACCCCGTCTCCTCGCCAGACACGACTATCCGCTGCCTCGCGACGAGCCTGGTGAGAAATGCGGGCTAGGCAAGGGATACCGCTTCGAGGAAGATGCCGGGATCGCGAGACGAGGGGACGGGAGGGGCGACGTGACGCGTGAGGTCCGGGAGTTCGCGGGAGTCTCCGGCCGATCCGGTGGCGATCCGGAGCGGGCCCGGGTGGTGATTCTCCAGGCGCCGTACGAGGGATCCGTCTCCTACGGAGCCGGCGCGGCCCGCGGTCCCGCGGCCATTCTCGAGGCCTCCCTCCAGGTCGAGACCTACGACGACGAGACCGGAGTCCTTCTCGACGATCTCTCGTTCGCTCTGGGGCCGACCGTGCCCGCCGAAGACCGTTCCCCCGAGGCGTACTCCCGAGCGATGCGGGAGCTCTGCGGTCGCGTCGCGGAGGGGGGGCAAATCCCCTTCGTGCTCGGAGGAGAGCACTCGGTCACGATCGGCGCGGTCCAGGGAGTGCGCGACGTGCACCCGGGCGCCCACGTCCTCACGATCGACGCCCACGCGGACCTGCGCGACTCCTACGCGGGGTCGCGCTTCTCCCATGCCTGCGTCTCCCGGAGAGTCCTCGAGGGAGGCCCCGTCACGATCGTCGGGGTCCGGAGCTGGTCCGCGGGCGAGGCGGAGCTCCTCGCCCGCCGGCCCGGCGGCCTGCACGTCGTTCCCGCGCGGGAGATCGTCGCGGGTCGTCTCGAAGTGGAAGCCCTCCTCGCGTCCCTCGGGGAGACGGTTTACGTGTCGGTCGACGTCGACGGTCTCGATCCGTCCGTCGTCCCCGCGACGGGGACCCCGGAGCCGGGCGGTCTCTCGTGGTACGACGCGCTGGCGATCCTGCGGCCGGTCCTCGAGCGGCGCACCGTGGTCGGGATGGACCTCGTCGAGCTCGCACCCGTTCCGGGCGCCCCGGTCGCGGACTTCGCGGCCGCGCGCCTCGCCGCGAAGATGCTTTCGTATCTCGGACCGGAGGTGGGCGCGCCGGAGGGAAGCCGATGAGTCGCCGACCCGGTCCACTCCTTCGCGTCCCGCTCCTCGTCCTGGCGGCTCTCTCCGTGGGGACCGGCACGGTACGGGCCGGGAGCGAGCTCCTCGGCGGCTTCCACTCCGTCGCGGGTGTCAGGGGGGTGCGGGCGCTGTGGGTCAACCCTGCGGCCGTCGGATCCGACCCCAGGCCCGCGGCCCTCGCCGAGGTCGCCTGGGTCGAGGAGGGCGACGAGGAGGGAGAAACCGGATATCCCACCGGCCCCACTCTCCTGAGCGTGGGTGCGTCGACCGACCACTCCGCCTACGGCTGGCAGAAGGAGTGGGAGGACTCGCCCGGCGTCGCCGATTGGACCCTGACCGTCGCCGACCGCCGGGGTGCGGCGAACTGGTGGTCGCTCGGCCTGGCGGTCGAGGTCCGGGGCGGGGAGGGTACGAACGTCGACGCCACGGCCGGGGCCCTCGTCCCGCTCGGGAGATCCCTCACCCTGGCGGGAGTCGCTGCCGATCTCTTCGAGCGGGACACCGACGGAAGGGCGGGGGAGCGCTTGTGGCGGACCGGGATCGCCTGGCGCCCCCGGGATCTCTCGGGGCGGATCACTTGGGACACCGTCTGGGAGAACGACCGGGTCGACGAGACGAGGCACTGGTTCGCGATCGCCCTGGGTGGAACGGGCCGGGTCCACCTCGAGGTCGCGCGCAGCGACGGGGGGGACTGGAGCGGATCGGTGGAGATCCTCTTCCGGCGAACCCGCGTCGCGGTCGGGGGGACCCGACCGGACGGCGGGCTCGATCGGTTGTACGCCTCTCTGGAGTGGAGAGGTTCCGGGGGCCGGGTTCGTCGCCCGTTCCCCGGGTGACGATCCCCCTGACCGGGGCGGACGGAGCCCCGGGCCTCAACGCTTCCCCGGGCTCGTCGCGAGGTTGCGGATCGTCGTGTCTGGCGGGAAGATGGGGTGCCTTCGCCCGACGGATGGAGTCTCCGTCCCGACCCTGACCGGGAGCCCTCTTGATTCGAGTCGGCATCATCGGATTCGGCTACTGGGGACCGAACCTCGTGCGCGTGTTCCGCGGGCTTCCGGACTGCGCGGTCGTGGGGATCGTCGACAGCCGGGACGAGGCCCTGACGGCGGCGGGCACGATGCACTCCGGCGTCGGGCTCTTCCGCGGCGTGGACGATCTGCTCGATGCGGGGGTCGACGCCGTCGTCGTGGCGACGCCCGCCTCCACCCACTACGAGATCGGGGCCCGGCTGCTCGACGCCGGCATCGACGTCCTGATCGAGAAGCCGCTCGCGCTCTCCGTGGAGGAAGGGGTCCGCCTCGCGGAAAAGGCCGGGGCGAAGCGACGCGTTCTCATGGTGGGCCACCTGCTCGAGTACCACCCCGCGCTCGTACAGTTTCAGGAGATCGTACGCTCGGGCGAGCTCGGAGAGCTCTACTACCTCTACACGACGCGCGTGAATCTGGGTCGCGTACGCACCGCCGAGAGCGCGCTGTGGGATCTCGCCCCGCACGACATCTCGATCATCCGCTATCTCACGGACGCGAAGCCGCGGATCGTGTCGGGGCAGGGGGGTAGCTACATCCGACCCGGGCTCGAGGACGTGATCTTCGCCACGATCACGTTCGAGGGAGGGGTCATCGCGAACGTCCACGTGAGCTGGCTCGACCCCCACAAGGTCCGGCGGGTCACCGTCGTGGGGGACCGGCGGATGGCCGTGTTCGACGACATGGAGCCGGCGGAGAAGATCCGCATCATCGACAAGGGAATCGACACCACCGAGCACTACGAAAGCTTTCAGGACGCCATGACGGAGCGGATCGGAGACATCCGCATTCCTCCCGCCCCCATCGGGGAGCCGCTGAAGTACGAGGGGGCGCACTTCCTGGACTGCGTACGGGACCGGACGACCCCCCGCACGGACGCCCGGAGCGGGATCCGCGTGCTGGAGCTGCTGGAGGCGATCGAGATCTCGATCCGTTCCGGGGGAGCTCCGGTGGAGATTCGGGAGCGGGCATGAGCGCACCGTTCGTCCACGCGACGGCCGACGTCGACTCCTCCGCGCGCATCGGGGAGGGGACGAAGATCTGGAACAACGTCCAGATCCGGGAGAAGGCCGTCATCGGGCGGGAGTGCATCGTGGGCAAGAGCGTCTACATCGACCACACGGTGATCATCGGCGACCGCGTGAAGATCCAGAACGGCGTGTCGATCTACCACGGCGTGACGATCGAAGACGACGTCTTCCTCGGTCCGCACATGACGTTCACGAACGACCTCTATCCTCGGGCGTTCGACCCGGAGTGGCACGTCGTGGCCACCCGGGTCCGGCGGGGCGCCTCGGTCGGCGCGAACGTCACGGTCGTCTGCGGGGTCGAGCTCGGCGAGTACTGCATGATCGGGGCGGGGGCCGTCGTCACGAAGGACGTTCCCCCTCACGCTCTCGTGATCGGAAATCCGGCCCGAATCGCCGGCTTCGTCTCCCGCATGGGCCGTCTGGTGGTCGAGGTCGGACGGGAGACGGGATTCGTCGTGGCCCGCTCGCCCGAGACGGGCGAGGAGATCCGAGTCCCCGAGGAGACCTGGTCACGGATCGATCCCGGGCGGAAGCTCAAACCGCCCGATCCGGCGGAGTAGCGTGCGCGTCGTCTTTCTCGGCAGCCAGGAGATCGGGGCCCGGTGTCTCGAGGTGATCCTCGAGCAGGGACACGAAGTGGTCGGCGTCGGGACGTTCCGGCCGGGCCCGCACGAGCAGTGGATGGACGACGTCGCTCGGGTCGTGCGCGATCGGGGCCTTCCGTCGCTGCGCGGACGGCGCTTCCGCACGCGCAAGGCGATCGGCGAGCTCCGGCATTGCCACCCCGACATCCTGTTCGCGATCGGCTGGCGCTGGATCCTCCCGCCCGAGATCCTCGCGATCCCTCCCCGAGGATGCCTCGGCATCCACGGCTCGCTGCTCCCGCGACTGCGCGGGTTCGCTCCGGTCAACTGGGCGCTCATTCGGGACGAGCCCCGCACGGGGCCCTCTCTCTTCTATTTCGACGAGGGGACCGACACGGGAGACCTCGTGGGGCAACGGCCGTTCGAGATCACCGACGAGGACGACGCGGCGTCCGTCCGGCGCCGGATCGCGGACGCCGCCGTCGGGCTCCTCGCGGAGCACCTGCCCGGCCTCGCCGCCGGCACCGCTCCCCGTCTTCCCCAGCCCGCCGGGGGGGCGACCTACGGTCCCCGGCGCCGGCCGGAGGACGGCGTGATCGACTGGGGTTGGGAGCCCCGCCGCCTGTTCAACTGGGTACGCGGACTCACCCGTCCCTACCCGGGAGCGATCGCGGCCGTCGGGGGACGACCGGTTCGGGTGTGGAGGGTCCGCCCCGCGGAGGCGGTCGACCTCGCTCCGGGAGAACTGGAGCGCCGGGACGACGGACGGCTTCTCGTCGGCGCCGGGGAAGGCACGGTCGAGATCCTCGACGCCTCCTTCGAGGGAGCGGAGGGGGAAGACGCGTTCGCGGACTTCGCGCGCGCACTGAGGCTCGAGGGGCGATTCGAGGCGAAGGCCTGACGATTCCTCAGTCGGAGGGAACGCGCCAGGTCTCCCGGAGAAAGGGCAGGCCGCCGAACCCCTCCTTGAACTCCGCCAGCCCCGGGTTCAACACGCCCCCGATCGAGGACGTCCCGAAGTCGAACCATGCCTGTCCGCGCTCACCACAGAGGGACAGCGCTCTCTCGAGGAGCAGGTTCATGCAGCGCTCCGCCGTCGGACGGGACGCCCGCGCGGTGTAAAACCCCAGCGCGACGTGGGGCGTCGCCCGAAACACGAGAATCCCGCCGGCGAGCTCGCCTCCGTTCTCGGCCAACAGGAGGAGGAGATCCTCGGGGCGGCGGCTCCAGAGGTCGTCCAGCTCCGCCGCGGTGTGGGTCGGGCGGGAATCCAGCCGGGCCCGGTCCTCCACGAGCACCTCGTGAAAGGCGGGAAGATCCCCGGGATCCCCCCGCCGCACCGTCGTGCCGAGGCGCTGCGCCTTGCGCGCCCCCCGTCGCGAGGTGCCGCGAATGCGGGCGCGATTCGCCGTCTCCCCTTCGCCGAGCGGTGCGATGTGCGTGACCTCACGGGCGACGACCTCGCCGCCCCGCGCCACCATCGCGAACTCGGGTCCGTCTCCGTAGATCCGGTAGGGGGCGGGGCGGCTGGAGACGACGAGCGCCGAGGCGCCGCAATCGCGCGCGTGCTCACGGAGGGCGTCGAGGAGTGCGAGGTGGTCGGACGTCGTGAGCTCGGGGGGCGTGGCCCAGCCGCCGAAGCTCCCCCCGTACGGCGTCACCAGCTCGAGTCCGCCCGGCGTCTCCCGCTCGGCCAGCGGAACGATTCCGATCGTCCTCCCCTTGCGCTCGGCGCGCAGCCAGTGCTCGCGGAAGCGTCCGGGAGGGTGATAGCCGAGAAAGGACGGTCGGTGGAAAAGGGTCCCGTCGGTGGGGCCGTCGAGGAACCCTTCCCATTCGGGGTCGTCGCGACCGGCCGGCGGATGGAGGACGATTGCGCACATCGCCGACTCCGGGGGAAGTGGTACCCACGGTCCGCATGTCTCACCAGTCTCGCGACGAGCCTGGTGAGACGTGCAAACCGTACCGCACGCTATCACGGATCGATGCGGCTTCCGACCCGTTTCTCCGGTGCGGAGCGTGAGCGCGTTCGGTCGACGTCGGGAGCGGGAACGAGATAGCGGCCGACGGCGAGGTAGTCGGGTCCGAGGAGACGGAACGACATCAACGCGTCGTGGGGCGAGGAGACGAGAGGCTCGCCCGGCAGACGGAAGGGCGCCGTCGCGAGGCACGGGCAGCCCGTCCGGCTCGAGAACTCCCGTAGGATCCGGAAGAGACGGGGGTTCGACCGGCGGGAGACCGTCTGCGTCTCGACCTTTCCACCCCAGCCCACGAGCTCCGGGCACCGTCGCGCGAACACCGGCAGGGGAGTCACCGGTCCGGGGAACTGGCTGAAGTCGTGCTCCCGGATGCCATCGGTACGGAAGCACTCCGGGAACGATTCCTCGAGCACGAGGGCGTGATACGCCGTGGGCGCCAGAGAGAACCCGAGACGTCCCCGCCGCAGCGGCAGCTCCGGACTGCGGAGGATGGCCCGGTTTCCGAGACCCCGGTTCCCGATCTCCGCCTTGCCGTCGAACCGCGCGACCGTCCCGCCGTCGGCGAGGATGCCCGCCACGGTCCGCTCGACGTCGGGAACGAGCTCGGCGTCGATTCCCTCCCGGAGGAGGATCTCCTCGATCTCCTCGTCCCCGAAGGCGACTCCCAGAAACGGGGTCGGCAGCGGTTCGCGGGGAGCCTCGAGCGGCTCGGGCAGGAACCCGAGGAGGCACCCCGCGTACGCGGATCCCACCATGAGTCCCTCGTCGCCCGGACCGGGCGGGACGAGAGCCCTCGGGACCTCGGGGCTCTCGAGGACCGCCCCGACCATCGCCGGGATCTCGAACAGATCGCCTCCGAGGACGAGGGTCTCCTGATCGCTCCGCACGTACCAGTGGGTCACGAATCGCTGGACCGCCTCCGCGGCCAGCGTGAGCGCGCTGGCTGCGACGTCCTCTCTCCGCGCCGAGACGGGCACGCGATCGATCGGCCCCCGGGACTTGAAGAGGGAGCGATCGACCAGGATGCGGCCGTCGTTCCAGCGAACGCACGGCGCGAACTGCTCGCGGTGCAGGGTGACTCCGGGGGTGGCGAGCTGTTGGAGGCGAAGGTGCCGATCGGTTCCCTCGGTGATTCCCAGTCGGTCGCAGACCGCGTCCAGGAACGAGAGGAGAGACGTCGACCCCGACTCCGTCAGCAGCCGGGTCGGTTCTCCGTCGGTGAACGTCGTCACGGCCGCCCAGGCGCCGTCTCCGCCCCCGTCCATGGTGATCGCGAGGCAATCCGGGTGACCCGAGACATAGGCGGACGCGACGGCGTGAGCGAGATGGTGATCCACGAAGAGCACGGGACAGGAGATCCCGAACTCCGATCGCAACGCCTCGTCCACGCGGCGTCGGCGGGACGAGGCGAACGACTCCCGGATCCGGCGCCCCACATGCGGCGGGGCCGGCAGCGCGGTCCCGACGCGATAGAGCAGGGGAGGACGGGCCGTGGAGCCCACGCCCTCGGAGTAGGGAGAGTTGAGCGTGGCGACCATCACCGCGTCGATCTCCTCGGACGGGACCCCCGACTCCTTCAGCACGGTCTGGACCGACGCGCGCGGGAGGCCCGCGACGCCGCTCTTCCGCAGGAGGCGGTCCTCTTCGGCGATGGCGAGGAGACGACCTTCGTGAAGAAGGGCGGCTCCCCCCGAAGGCCCGTCATAGATTCCGAGGACGATCCGATCCAACGACCGCTTCCTCCGCCGACGCGGAGCCGGTGGCTCCGGTAACTCGACGCCGGCGGGAGCTCGACCCATCCCGCCTGAACTTTAATCCCGTTGGAAGACCTTACACGAAGAACGTATCAGACCCTTCGACGATCGGTCAATCGGACGGGTGGGATCTTACGACATACTAATGAGTTGCTGGGTTCTTTTGCCATACTTCTCGAACTGCCCGCACGGCCGTTTCCAGGTCGTCCTCCGCCATCCCGTTGAACATCGGCAGCGCGATCGATCGCCGGGCCGCCTCCTCGGTCACGGGAAGAGACCGCTCCCCGAAGAGGGATTCGAAGTACGGTTCCCGGTGGACCGCGTAGGTTCCTACCCGCGTCGAGACGCCGCGGGCGGCCAGGGCCGCCCGGAGCGCGTCGGGCTCCATGGGCGCCTCCCGCTCGACGACCGCGACGTAGCTCTGGTAGCTGTGCGTCCCGGTCTCGACCGCGGGGGGCGAACGCAGTCCGTCGAGGTCCGCGAAGGCGGCGTCGTACCGGCGTGCGATCCGGTTCCGCTCCTCCACGAACTCGCCGAGCCGCGCGAGTTGGATCCGGGCGATCGCGGCCTGCACGTCGGAGAGCCGGTAGTTGTATCCGAGTCGAACGTAGCGTGCGGCCGGAGGAGCGGCTCCCTTCGCGTGCCGGACCTCGGCGTCCCGGTCGACTCCGTGCGTGCGCAGGCTGCGCAAGAGATCCGCGAGCTCATCGTCGTCGGTCACGATCAGGCCGCCCTCGCCGCACGTCACCACCTTGCGCGCGTGGAGCGAGAAGCAGGCGACGTCGCCGAAGCTCCCGGCGGGGCGATTCCCGATGCGGGTGCCGATCGCGCAGGCCGCGTCCTCGATCAGGAACAGGCCGTTCTCACGGGCGAGCGAGGCGAGCCGCTCGATGGCACAGGGAGCCCCGAACAGATGGACGCCGAGAAGAGCCCGCGTGCGCTCGGTGATCGCCTCCTCGACCCGGTCCGGGTCGACGTTGAGCGAGGCGCGCTCCACGTCGACGAGCACTGGCGTGGCGCCGGCGTAGATCACCGCGTTCGCGGTGGCGGGAAACGTGAAGGAGGGAAGGACGACCTCGTCGCCCGGACCCACTCCCGCCGCGATCACCGCGAGATGGAGGGCCGTCGTGCAGGAGGACGTCGCAACGGCGTGCTTCGTGCCGACCTCGGCGGCGAACTCCTTCTCGAACCTCGCCGTGGTCGGACCCTGGGCCACCCACCCCGAGCGGAGCACCTCGGCGACCGCGGCCTCCTCCTCCGGCCCGAACGCGGGACGGGCGAGCGGGATCATCGCCCCTCCCGGGCGAATCGCGTCCGGTACCAGGCGACGGTCTTCTCGAGCCCCTCGCGCAGCGTGGTCTGTGGGCGGTACCCGACGACCCCCTCGAGGCGGGTTCCGTCGCCGACGTGGTGGTCGACGTCGGCCGCGCGGCGGGGCTCTCGGTCCCACTCGCCGCGATACCCCCACACCTCGCACAGTGTCGTGAGCAGCTCCTCGATCGGCGTCTCGATCCCGGAGGCGACGTTGAGATCGAGGCCCCGGGCGGCCTCGCAACTCGCCGTCCGCAGGAGCGCCTCCGCCACGTCCTCGACATAGACGAAGTCCCGTCCCTGCTTCCCGTCGCCGTGGAGCACGGGGGGAAGCCCGGCCGCGAGCCGATCGAGCGTGCGGGGGATCACGCCGGCGAACGCCCCCCAGTTCTGGCGCGGCCCGTAGTTGTTGAAGGGCCGTAGGATCCGGATGTCGAGATCGAAGGTCCGCATGTAGGAGAGGAGCGCCAGATCGGCTCCGCACTTCCCGGCGGCGTACGGCGTGGTCGGATTGCGGGGATGTTCCTCGTCCATCGGTCGGGTGACCGCGGTGCCGAACGCCTCCGACGAGCTCGTGTGAATGAGGCGCTCGTAGTGCCCCTTCCGGAGGAGCTCGGCGAGGGTCAGCGCGATGTCGGTGTTGACCTGGAAGGCTCCCCGCGGGTTCTCGAAGGAGTACTCGAGAGCCTTGGTCGCGAGGTCGAAGACGTCCTGGATCTCGTGTCGCTCGAGGATCTCCCGCACGGCGACCATGTCGGCCGCGTCCTCGTAGATCACCGTGAGCGCTCCCCCGGCGGCTTCCGCGTCCGCGAGGTTCTCCCGCTTTCCGAGGAAGAAGTTGTCGACGACCACCACCCTCGCCCCCTCGGCGAGGAGCCGGTCGACGAGATGGCTGCCGATGAATCCGGCGCCTCCGGTGACGAGAACGGAGCGGTTCTTCACGGGTCTTCTCCGGGAGACAGGAATACGGACCATCGATGGTAGGGAGTCCGGTCCGCGTGTGTCAATCGAAGCGGGGGGAGGCCGACCGTGCCCCCGGGTACGGAGCCGCGGGCGGGCCAGGCCGCGGTGGATCCTCGGGAGGAAGCGAGCTAGGATGGCCCCGCTTCGGTGTCCCGATCTCCCCGAGGTGTGATTTGCCCTCCGCCGCTCGACCCGGTCCGACGTCGCTCGACTGGCTTCCCCAGGCGACCGTTTTCGTCTCCAGCTTCTGCATCATGGTGATCGAGCTCGTCGCCGGCCGCGTGATCTCCCGACATCTCGGTTCGTCCCTCTACACGTGGACCTCGGTGATCGGCGTGGTGTTGGCCGGAATCGCGGCGGGGAACTACGCGGGCGGCCGAATCGCCGACCGACGGCGCGCCGCCCCCACGCTCGCGATCCTGTTTCTCGCGGCCGCGGCGTCTTGCGTAGCGGTGACCGTGCTCAACCACGTCATCGGTCAGTGGGTCTTCCTCTGGTCCCTTCCCTGGTCCGTTCGCGTCGGGACCCACGTGGCGATCGTCTTTTTGGTTCCATCGGTGATCCTGGGGATGATCAGTCCCGTCGCGGCCAAGATGGCCCTCGACCAGGGGCGCGAGACCGGTCGCACGATCGGCGGCGTCTACGCCTGGGGAGTCGCCGGAAGCCTGGTCGGGACGTTTCTCACCGGTTTCTGGCTCATCGCCGCGTTCGGGACGGCGGTGGTGATCTGGAGCGTCGGCGCCGTGCTGGTCGTGATGGGGATCCTCTTCGCCGGAGCCGGGCGGATCGCCGCGATCGCGGTTCCTCTCTTCGTCGTCGTCGGTCTCTTGGGCACGGGACCCTGGTCGTGGGCGCGCGATCTCGGCGCGCGCATCGCGTTGCGGGAGGTCCGTGACGAGAGCGTCCTGTACCAGGACGAGAGCCAGTACTCGCACATTCGCGTGTACCGCGTCTCGGAGTCGCCCGATCAGCGAAACCTGCATCTCGACAAGCTGCTCCACAGCTCGATCGTGATGGAGAGACCGAGCGACCTCCAGTACGGATACGAGAGGATCTACGCCGGGGTCACGCGGCGGCTCGCGGGAGGTCGCGACTCCCTGAACACCCTGACCATCGGCGGCGGCGGGTACGTGTTCCCCCGCTTTCTGCAGTCCGAATGGCCGAGGGGTCGCACCGAGGTCGTGGAGATCGATCCCGCGGTCACGAGGGCGGCGATCGCGGCCTTCGGCCTTCCCGCCGATCACGGGCTCCTGATTCGTCACGCGGACGGGCGGGCTTTCGTGGAGCGGCTCGGGGAGGCGCAACGGAGGGGAGAAGGGCTCACGCCCTACGATTTCATCTACCTCGACGTCTTCGACGACTACTCGGTGCCGTATCAGCTCACGACGCTCGAGTTCCTGAGGAGGATCGAGGCCCTCCTCGCCGAGGACGGGGCGTACATGATGAACCTGATCGACGTGTTCCGCGAGGGACGCCTCCTCGGTGCGATGATCGCCACCCTGAAGACGGTCTTCCCGCACGTGGTCGTCTTCAACGAAGGGGTGCCGGCGCCCCGCCAGCCCGACGTGCGCAATACGTTCATCCTGGTGGCCACGAAGCGGCCCGCCGAGCTCGACGGGCTGATCGCCGGGTACGATCGGCGGTACGGGTTGTCCCGTCTGAGATCCGAGGATCTGGCCGACCTGGAGCGGAGCCGCGGGGGGCGATCGCTGACCGACGACTGGGCCCCGGTGGAGAACCTCCTCGCCCCCGTCGTGAAGGGGGCATCCCGCGAGATCGCGGCGAACGTGCTCGCGGGGCGGGCGGCGACGGCGCAGCGCGCCGGACGGAGCGCGAGAGCCCTCCGCAACGCGGAGCGGGCCCTCACGTTCGTCCCGGATCACCCTCGGGCTCACCGCGTGCTCGGCACGCTTCGTCTCTCGAGCGGGGACTTCGGGAGAGCGGTGTCCCACCTCGAGATCGTCGTGCGGGCCCAGCCTCAGGACGCGGGCACGCGCAACAGTCTGGGCGTCGCCCTCCTTCGCAACGGCCGCGTCGACGAGGCGCTGGAGCAGTTCACCGAAGCGGTCCGCCTCGATCCGGATCACGAGATGGCCCGCGAGAATCTCCGAAAGCTGAGTGAGGCGACGCGCTCCCGATCCGGGCGCGACGGATCTCGCTAGCCGGCATCTCTCACCAGGCTCGTCGCGAGGCCGCGGCTTTGCCGCGGACGCAGCAGAGGCTGGTGAGATACGCAGGCTAACCGGCCCTTCCCACCCCCACTCGACGCGATCGGCCCTCGCCGCGACCGTTCCCACCTCGGGGGGGTCGTGAGGCCCCGGGCCTCCGCCGCCCACTCCGGGAACCGATGCGGACGCCCGATATGGGTCGCCCCGTTTGAGGAGCTCGTCCCCGGTGCGTCCCCTGCACCGGGCTGGAGGCCGATTCCCGCCGCTGAGTTCCGGCACGGAAATTGATCTTCAGCGGGATCGCAGGGGACGCGCCGGGTCGGGCCGCGCCCCCGTCCGGACGACGAACCGAGACAGAATGCGAGCCGGGGCGAGCGATGACTCGACACGAAAGAGAGACCGAAGCGGGCGGCAAGGGCCCCCGGACCGGAAGACGGTCCCGAATCCTCGTTCCGATCGCGGCCCTCGGGATCGTGACGATCGCCGCGCTCGGCATCGCCCTGAGCTCCCGGTCGGGAGCCTCACGAGACGGCGGGGGCCTCGGCGAGGATGGCTCTCCCGCGCAGGACACCGGGAGAGTGGCGAGCGCGGCACCGACCACCGGGTCCGAGTCGATGCCGGACGCGGCGGAGACCCGAACGGAGGCCCGGCGGATGGCCCCCCTCCCGGTGGGAGCGGTCGTGGCGGAGCGCGCTCCGTTCGTCCTCACCGTGCGGGCCACCGGTCGGGCCGAGGCGAGGCGCCGCGCCGATCTCTCCCCGTCGGTGGGGGAGCGGATTACCGCCGTCCACGTGACGGAGGGAGATCGGGTGAGAGCGGGGGAACCGCTCGTCGAGCTCGAGCGGCGTCCGTTCGAGATCGCTCTCCAGGAGGCCGGCGCGCGCGTGGCGAACGCGGAGTCCGACTACCACCTCCGTCTCCTGTCCGATCCGACGCCGACGGATGATCGTCGCGAGCTCGTCGCACACCGGACCGGCCTCACCGAGGCGCGGGCGCTCCTCGCGAGGGCCGAGCTCGACCTGGAGGGGACGGTTCTGCGGGCGCCCTTCGACGGGGAGGTCGCGCGGGTCCTCGCCGAGGCGGGAGAGCGGGTCGCGGCGAACACGCCCCTCGTGGGGTTGGTGGATCTCGATCCGATTCGGATCCCGGCCGAGGTTCTCGAGACGGACTTCGGCCGTCTCGAGACCGGGGCCGCGGCCCGCGTCCGCTTTCCCGCCCGTCCCGGCGAGCTCTTCGAGGGAACGGTCGCCGCACTCGGTCCGGAGATCGATCCGGAGCGCGGGACCGGCGTGGCCTACGTGCGGCTCGCGAACCGGGACGGGCGGATCAAGCCGGGGATGTACGCGGAAGTGGAGATCGCCGGTAGGACCCATCCCGATCGAATCGCGCTTCCCCGCGGGGCGGTGTTGGAGCGCGATCGCCGTCTGCTGGTGTTTCGCGTGTCCCGGGGTCGCGCGGAGTGGCAATACGTCGAGACCGGACTCGAGACCGCGGAAAGCGTCGAGATCACCACCGGGGTCGCCGCCGGGGACACCGTTCTCGTGGACGGCCACCTCACGCTCGCCCACGGAGCCCCGGTGGACGTCACGGTCCGGAGGTAGACGTGCACCTCTCCTCCCTGGCGGTGCGACGGCCGATCGCCACGTCCATGATCCTGCTCGCGACGGTCCTGCTCGGGACGATCTCCCTGCGGCGTCTCGAGGTCACGCTGCTGCCCGAGGTGAAGAGCGACCACCTCGGCGTCTGGATCGCGTGGCGAGGGGCCGCGGTGCCGGAGATCGAGGAGGCGGTGGCGCGTCCGGCCGAGGAGACGCTGCTCGCGGCCCCCGGCGTGCGCGGCGTCGAGACCCGGGTGCGGACCGGCGGGGCGTCGTTCCGCATCGGACTGCAACCGGGCCGCGATCCCGAGCTCGTGGCGCTCGCCGTGCGGGAGCGGCTCGACGCCATTCGCTGGACGTTTCCCGAAGGCGTCGAGCGACCCGTCGTCCTCGGAGAGACGGGGGAGGATGCTCCGGCCATGGTCCTCGCGCTCGCGCAGGACGATCTCGTCGCCGCCACCAACTGGGCGGAAAGGGTGCTCTCGCCCCGGCTCGAGCAGATCGACGGGGTGGCTCGAGCGCTCGTGATCGGCGGAGTCTCCCGCGAGATCCGGATCGAGCCCGATCCCGAACGTCTCGAGGCGACCGGCCTCGGGGTGGCCGAGATCGCGGCCGCCGTTCGCGACGCGAACGTCGACTCGCCGGGAGGTGTGTTGCGGCGGCGCGGCACCCGCTTCTCCCTCCAGGTGGAGACCCGCCTTCGCGACGGGAACGACGTGCGGGACGTCGTCCTTCCGTCCGACTCGGATCGATCGGTGCGCCTCGGGGACCTGGCCCGCGTCGTGGACGGGGTCGCGGAACCGGAGGGCTGGAGCCGACTCGACGGGCGTCCCGCCGTGGGCGTGCTGCTCTACCGGGAGGCGGAGGAGAACCTCCTGGATCTGACCGAGGCGGTGCGGAAGGAGATCGACCGCCTGACGGAGGAGTTCGACGGACTCGCTTTGGCCGTCGTGGCCGACTCCTCTCCGTTCGTCCGGCAGTCGGTCGCCGGCGTGTCCCAGGCGATGGGGTGGGGAGGGCTCCTCGCGTTCGGAGTCCTCCTCCTGTTCCTGGGCGACCCCCGCGCTCCCCTGCACCTCCTCCTCGCGTTGCCCGTCTCGGTGATCGCGACCTTCTGCCTGTTCGACGGGCTCGGAGTCTCGCTCAACCTGATGTCGCTGGGGGGTCTCGCCCTCGGAATCGGGATGCTCGTCGACAACGGAATCGTCTGTCTCGAGAACATCCACCGGCACCGGAGCGCGGGCCGCTCCCCGGCCGAGGCCGCCACTCTCGGGGCGAAGGAGATCTCGCTGCCCGTTCTCGCGTCCACGCTGACGACGTGCGCCGTCTTCGTTCCGCTGGTGAGCGTTCCCGGAGTCATCGGCGACCTCTTCCGCGACCAGGCGATCGCCGTGTCGGTCTCGCTTCTGGTGAGCCTGGTGGTGGCGCTGACGCTTCTTCCCCTCCTCTCCGCGAAGTGGCCCTCCCGCCGGACCTCTCTCGAGCGCCGCCCGCTCTTCGGCCTCTACCACGCGGTGCTGGAGTGGGGGCTGTCGCGACCCGGGCGTCTGCTCGGAATCGTCGCCGTCACGCTGGTCGTGAGCGGAGCCGGGCTGGCCCTCCGACCCCGCGAGCTCCTGCCTCCCGTCGCCACCGATCACCTCGAGCTGATTCTCCGGCTTCCGCCGGGAAGCGACGTGCTCGCCACCGATCGCGCCGTGCGCGATCTCGAGGCGTGGCTCGCGTCCCGGGACGAGGTGGCCTCCGTGTTCGCGACGGTCGGGAACGCGGGCACGATCGACCCGGGAGACGAGGCGCGAAGCGTCCACCGCGCCGTGCTGCGTCTCGTGCTCTCCGAGCGGGGGAGAGCGCGACGCGAGCTCCTGCTCTCCGATCTTCGCGGCGAGTTCGGCACGCGCCCGGGATGGAGCCTGGGAATGGGGGACGACACCCCGGAGCTCGCCGCCGTCGTGCGCGGCGGAGCGGCGACGCTCACCGGCGCCGTCACCGGACCGGACCCGAGGCGGGCGGAGCGGATCGCTCGCGCCGTCACCGGGATCGCCGCCGATCGGCTCGGTGACGAGGGTCACCCGTTCCGCCTCGAGGCGGCGGAGATGCAGCCCCGCCTGCGCCTCGTGCCCCGCGCGGAGGCGCTCTGGCGCTACGGCTTGACCGAGCCCGAGCTTCTCCCCGGAGTGGAGGCGCTCGCGTCGGGACACGAGGCCGCCCGCATCCGGCGCTTCGACGAGGAGATCCCCGTCGTCCTCCGGATGCCGGGGGAGACGGACCCTTCCTCCGCCGTGATCGTCGCGCGCGGAAGGTCCTTTCCCGTGCGGGAGCTCTTCGAAACGACGACCGAGCTCGCCGCCGCGAGTGTCCGCCGCGTCGATCAGGCCCGGGTCGCGTCGATCCGCTGGGACGGCCCGCTGCGGGAGGCGGGGCGGGCGCGGGAGGCGCTCGAGTCGGCCGTCTGTGAGATCGGTCTCCCCCCCGGCTACGCGATCACGTTCGGCGGCGCGTGGCGGGAGATGCGGGAGATCCTGGAGGGCATCGCCCGCGCCTTCGCGCTCTCCGCCGGTCTCGTTCTCCTCATCCTCGCGGTCCAGTTCGAGTCAGTGCGTCTTCCGTTCGTGATCTTCGCGGCCGTTCCGCTCGCGCTCGTGGGCGTGGCCGCCGCGCTGCTGCTCACCGGGGGCACGGTCAACGCGCTGTCGGGGATCGGCATCGTGGTGCTCGTCGGCATCGTCGTGAACGATGCCATCCTCAAGGTCGACCTCCTGAGCCGGCTCCGCCGGTCGGGAGTCCCGAGGAGCGAGGCCGTGAGCGTCGCGGGACGGCGGCGCTACCGGCCCATCCTGATGACGACTCTCACGACGGCGCTCGGGCTCCTTCCCCTCTTCTTCGGGCGGGGTGCTGCGCTGCGCGCTCCGATGGCCGCCGCGCTCATCGGGGGTCTCGTCTCCGCAACCGTGCTCACGCTCGTGGTCGTTCCGGTCCTGTTCGATCGCGTCGCGGGCGAGTCGTTCGCGGCTCGGCCCGGGTCCCGACCGACGGAGCCGCAGCTCGTTCCCGGAGTCGCCACGACGGAGGGCGGGCCGTGAGGGCGCTCGGGGCTCCGTTGCGCCGTCCGGTGGCGACCGCCGCGATCTATGCGGGATTCCTTCTCGTCGGGGCGGCCGCGCTGCCCGATCTGCCCCTCGGTCTCGCTCCCGATCTCGAGTCCCCGCGATTGGCCGTGTCGTGGACCTGGCGCGGCGCCTCGCCGGAGGCGATGGAGGCCCTGGTGACCGCTCCGATCGAGGCCGAGGTGGCTCGACTGAAGGGAGTCGAAGAGCTCGCCTCGACGAGCGGACCGGGGTGGGGGTGGATCGAGGTCTCCTTCGCCCGGAGCGCTCGGGTCGATCTCGCCGAGATCGTTCTCCGCGAGCGCCTGGCCGTGCTGCGCGCCGACCTTCCCGTGGACCTCGACCCGCCGCAGATCGTGCGCACGGTTCCCGAGGAGATGGACCCCGGCGCGTTCTTCGTGATTCGCATGACCGGGGATCGGACTCCGCAGGTCCTCCGCCGGCTGCTGGAGGATCGGGTGTTGCCCCGTCTGGCCGCCGTTCCGGGGGTGTCGGGAGCGGCCGCCTTCGGGGGAAGCCGCCCCGAGATCCGCGTCGAGCTCGATCGCTCCCCGGTCGAGCGCGGCGTCGTCGACACGAAGGCGGTCGAGAGCGCCCTCGATCGCATCGGCACGCGCGCCTCTCTCGGGTCGTGGCGAATCGGAGAGGAGAGGATTCCGGTCGCGCTCGAGCGGCCCGAGGTCGCCGCCGCCGCCCTGGAGAGCCGGATACTCTCCGCGCGCGGGGTGCCGGTCCGCCTCGGAGGCGTCGCGCGCGTTCGCGAGGGATGGGAGGAGCCGCGCACCCTCTCCCGACTCGACGGCCGTCCGTCGGTCCAGGGAGTGCTCGAGCGCGCCGCGGGCTCCAACGTCCTGAAGGTCGCGGCCGCCTCCCGACGACGCCTCGAGGAGATCCGCCGGACGCTTCCCCCGGGCGTCGCCGTCCACGTCGTTCACGACGAGAGCGAGACCATTCGGGAGGAGATCCTCGTCCTCGTCCGGCGAGCAGTGATCTCGCTCGTGCTGATCTTCGGCGTGCTCGTGCTCTCCCGCTGCAGCCTCCGCGTGCCCGGGGTCGTTCTCGGCTCGGTCCTGTTCTCCGCCGTGGCGACGTTTCTGCTCTTTCGGATCTCCGGGCTGGGACTCAACCTGGTGACGCTCTCGGGTCTCGCCCTGGCGTTCGGGATGGCCGTCGACAACTCGATCGTTCTGCTCGAGAACGTGTCGCTGCGCAGCCGCGGACGAGCGCATCCCCTGCGCACGCTGGCCGCCGTCCGGGAGGTGTTCTTCCCTCTGCTCGCGGCGACCGCGACCACCGCCGTGGTTCTGACGCCGTTCCTCTATCTCGAGGACGGCCTTCGCGACTACTATTTCCCGTTCGTGCTCGCCGTCGTGCTCTCGCTGGTCGCGTCCCTCGGGGTCGCGCTCACCCTCACACCGCTCCTGTCCCGCTGGGCCGATCGGGAAGGGGCCGCGACGAGCCGCTTTCCCACCCTGCGACGGCGGGCGGAGTCGGAGTCGCGCCGCCTCGGCCGGGGCTACGACGCGGTCCTTCGGACTCTCCTCCGACGTCCGTCGATTCCCGCGGTCGCCTCGCTTCTCGTGCTGGCGGGAAGTCTCTGGATCTTCGACGAGAAGGTGTCGAAGGGCTCGATCTTCACGCCCCGCGCCGACACGACCCTTCGCGTGGCGATCGGGATGCCTCCGGGAGCGGAGATCACCCGGACCGACGCCCTGCTCCGAAGGTTCGAGGACATCGCCCTCGACCACGAGTTTCGTCGTCGGGGGTGGGTGGATCAGGTGGAGTCCTTCGTGCGCGAGGATCGCGGATTCCTCGCGGTGCGCTTTCATCCCGCGGTCGCCCTCACCGCGGTGCCCGTGACGCTGGAAGGGGAGATGTCCCGGCAGGCGGCCTCCGTGTCCGGCGCGGACGTGAGCGTCGTCGGGCAGGGCCCCGGTTTCCGTCGCGGACGCTCGAGCGTCTCCCCGTCCTACTCGCTTCGAGTGCGCGGGCCGGAGTATCCGCGCCTCGGGGAGCTGGCGGAGTCGCTGGCGGACCTGCTTCGCCGCAATCCCCGCATCCGCGAGGTCGACACGCACGGCGCGGGCCTCTTCGTGGAGGACGCGCGGGAGCTCGTGCTCGTGCCCGATCGGAGCCGGCTGGCGCACGCGGGGATGACCGTGCGCGAGCTCGTCCGCGCGATCGAGCCCGCGATCGCCTCGGAGGTCGCCTCGCGGCGGTACGCGCGCTCCGACGGCGAGGTGACCGTCCGGATCCGATTCGCCGGCGGGGACGCGTTGACGCCGACCGAGCTGATGGCGACGCGGATCCCGACGCGCGCCGGCGGAACGGTCCCGGTGGGCGAGCTGTCCCGCATCGAGGAGCGCTCCGTCCCGGGAGAGATCCGCCGCCGCGACCAGCAGTACGAGCGGACGATCTCGTTCGAGTACCGGGGACCCCGTCGGGTCGGAGACCGCTTCGTGCGCTCCGTCGTGGAGAACACGGACCTACCCCCGGGATACGTCCTCGAAGACGGGCTCGGAGTCTTTCTGACGAGTCGGGAGGAGGGCGAGATCCACCGCGCGATCCTCTTCGCGGTGGTTCTCGTCGGCCTCGTCTCCGCGGCGCTCTTCGAGAGCCTGATGCTGCCCCTGGTCGCCCTCCTCTCCGTTCCCCTGAGCTTCGTCGGGATCCCGATCACGTTCTGGGCCACGGGCGAGTCCTTCGACCGGACCGCCTACGTCGGCCTCGTCCTTCTGGCCGGAATCGCGATCAACAACGCGCTGCTGCTGGTGCACCGCGCGGGCCGGCTCCGGCACCGACTCGGCGACGCCCGCACCGCGGCTCGCCGGGCGGCCCGCGAGCGGCTCCGACCCATCCTGCTCACGACCGCGACGAGCGTGGCGGGCCTCGCGCCCCTGGCGGCCGAGGGGCAGTCGGTCACCGCCGGAACGTGGCGGTCTCTCGCCCTTTCGGCGTCGGCGGGCCTGATCGCCTCCGCCGCCTTCACGCTGCTGGTCATCCCCTGTCTGTTCACCCTGCTCGGCCGCCGTCGCCATCGCGCGCACGAGACGGGTCGGGCGCACCCTCTCTTCACGGAAGGAGAGACGATCCGATGAAAACCAACCCGAGAGCACTTCGGAGAGCAGTCGGGCTGATCCCGATCGGCATCCTGTTCTTCGCCGGCGCCGCCGCGGCCCTCGGTCTCCGGATGGCGGAGAGGCCGGAGAGCGAGGGCACCTGTCGTCTGGAGTCCGCGATGTCCGTCGGGGGACCCGACGCGGGTGACGACGCGTTCTTCTACGAGCGATTCGGAAGCGTTCATGTCGACGCGGACGACGACGGCAACTTCTACGTGCTGGACAACGGCAACGTCCGCGTTCAGGTGTTCGACTCCCGCGGAGCGTTCCTGAGGAGTCTGGGGGCCGAGGGGGAGGGGCCGGGCGAGTTCCAGTTCATGTCCCGCTTCTCGGTGAACGGGGACGGGGACGTCGCCGTCCTCGACGAGGGGCAGGGAAGGGTCACCGTTCTGGCCGCCGACGGGTCCCTCCGCTACGACGTGATCGTCGCCCCCGGCGTCGAGGACGTGGCGCTCCGCGACGACGGCACGGTGCTGGTCTCCTACGGGGACGTCGGACCCGCCCTCGTCCGGGCGTACGGCCCGGACGGTGAGATCCTCTGGTCCTCGGGGGAGAACGCGCCGCCCGGGGGACGGATGGTTAAGATGGACCTTCCACGCCAGACGATCGCTCCCCGTCTCGCCGTTCTGAGCAGCGGAGGCTGCGTGCGGACGCCCCGCGGCGAGTACCGGATCGAGACGTACGGGGAGGCCGGAGCGGCCGCCGCCGCCTTCGCGCGAGCGTTCGAGCGCCGGGAGATCTCGTCGGACGAGATGCTTCCCTCTCCGGAAGACGGGGACGAGGGGGGCGAGCCGGCGGTGATCATGGTCCGCCATGAGGTGGCCGGCGGCGGCGCGGGAGACGGAGACGCGGGAAGCCGGGTTCGCAGCTTCTCCCCGGGCGACGGGGAGGAGGAGATCCATATCGACCTGGACGACCTCTCGCAGTTCATGCCGAAGTTCCACCCCGACACGCGGGGCGTCCTCGTCTGGCCCGACGGGCGGCTCTGGATCGTCACCGCGAAGGACCGGGACGGGGGAGCGGTGACGGACGAGTGGACGACGGACGGAACGTGGCGGCGGCGGTTCACGCTGCCGGGGGAGTACGATCGACTGCGGGTCGGACGGGACGGGAATCTGTACGGCGTCCACCACGACGGGGACGACTACCCGACCGTTCACCGACTCGCGGTGGTGATCTCTCACGGGGGAGGAGAGGCGTGACCCTCAAGGCGCGGCTCGCGTTGATGATGTTCCTGCTGGTCGGGGCGGTGGTGGCCCTGCAGTACCTGCTGCTCCAACGCGAGCAGAGCCTCCTGGCCGAGAGGCTCGGGAGCCTCACGCGGGAGATCGAGGAGTCGACGCGGGTTCTCTCCGAGGAGACCTCCCGGCGGGTGGCCGGGGCCGACGCGTTCGATCTCGAGGCCGTCCTGACGCAGTTCAAGCGGGATCGAAATCTACACTCCGGCGATCCCCGCTTTGGGGTGATGATCCGGATCGAGACGGACACCTTTCGCATCGGCGAGGACGGCGGG
>JALGZR010000204.1 GCA_025774805.1 bacterium | reverse complement strand
CGGAGCTCCGCCGCCCTCCGGGACCACGAAGATGATCCCGCTGTTCTCCGGGAGCCCCGAGTCCTGGTCGCTCGTGAGCATCAGGGCGCGGGATACGCCTGCGACGCGGCGCGCGTTGATCTCGAAGTCCTCCCGCGCCACCGTCCGGTTCAGCGCGCGGAGCGTCTCCGGACCCTCGATGCGGATCTGCTCGATCGTCGGCCGGTCCACCGCCGGCGTGCTCGCCGCCGGATTCGTCACCTCGAGCTGGACCGGCGCCCCGAGCACGTCGGTAAAGGTCCCGTCTATCCTCGTCACCGTGCCGGGATCCACGCGTCCCTCGGAGCCGCCGCCGATCTTGTAGACGGCGGTGATCGTCCCGATCGGGATCGCGCCCGCGGTCCCGTTCCCGAAGCGAATCGTCGCCTTCTCGAGCTCGTCCACCACCACCGTCGCGTGACGATCCGTCGCCGTGGAGTCCAGGAAGCTGTCGACGATCGAAAATGCGCCGGCGCCGTCGCTGACCAGAAGCCCTCCGTCGAGGAAGGGCGTCGAGGCGAGCCGGACCTCCTGATTCGGCAGCCCGGTCGACTCGAACGTCTCCGTGCGCTGCTCGCTGTTCTCCGCCGTGGCACCGCTGACCTCGGAGAAGCCCGCGGGGATCGTGGCGTCCGCGAGGAGCCGGAACCGGATCGGCACGTTCACGTCGCGCGTCCTGACGATCGATCCCTGAGGGATCGGCACGTCGTTCGTCGCGACGATGCTGTCCTTGATCGAGATCGTGACGTCGACCTGGCTCGCGGTCGCCGTCGACGGTTCGAACCCGATCTGCTTCCCCAGGTTCAGGAGCGACTTCCGGAGCTTCGCGACCGCCCAGAACGCCTCCCGCGCGTGTCTGTTCTGATAGAACGACTGAACGTCTCCGGCGAATGCAAAGGACTCCAAGAGCAGGTTCCCGAAGGTAGCGACGTCGAAGTCCGACCAGTCGGGAAAGACCGTCCGGATCCCCTTCTCGAGCCTCGCCTTGAGGGCGTCGAAGTCGCGGTCCGTGTAGTCGAGGCTGCTCGGGAGGATCGCCATCGCGCCGCGATGGTAGCACCGCTACGCGGCCAGAGGGAGCGGTGCTCGAGCAGTGCCGGAGTAGACCACGTCGCTTCTCGGATCGCGTGCGCGCCGGATAACGAAGGGCACCAGGATGAACAGGACGTCGTCGTCCTGCTCGTTCTTCTGCCGCTCGATCGTCGCACGCTGCACCGTCACCCTCGGCAGCCAGCGCCGGATCGCGTCGGCCACGTAGCGGCGCGCGAGCTCCGCGAGGATCTCGTCGTTCCCGGAGTGCCGAAGCATGTACGTCCAGGAACCGAACTCCGTCCGCCAGGGAATCTCCCCCTCCGCGACCGCGCTCGACGCCCGCGTCACGAGGATCTGGATGATCGCCGCCTCGACGAGCGTCGCGTCGCTCGCGTTCACGAAGTCGCCCTTGCCGTCGCGCTGGAACGGCCTGATCAAGCCTCGGCCCAGGACCCCGCGAGGAGAGCCGCGGAGCAGGCGAGCGATCGCGTCCTCCTCAGGAGAGGCGACCGCGGGCGCTTCCGGGTCCGAAACGTCGTAGACGGCGCCCATCAGAGCGTCCCCTCGTTGCCGTCCTCGTCGATCGCGAACGCGCTGATCTCGAGGCGCGTCCCGGTCCAGCCGTTGCGACGCAAGAGCTCGTAGCGGATCCCTCCCGTGATGAGCACGCGCGTTGACTGCTCGACGTAGAATCCGTTGAACGCGTCGCCGTCGTGGACGACCTCGGCGACTCCGGAGTCGAGGTCCTTCGCCACCACGAAGATCCGGGCAAACGCGCCGACGTCGTCGGTCACCTCGAAGGTCACGATCTGATCAGGTTCGATGTCGGTCCCCGCAGGAGGGTCGAGCGCCGAGATGATCGGAGGGACGAGATTCTTCGCGCCCGCGTTGAGCTCGGCGCCGACGTGGGAGTGAGACGCAGACTCAAGGAAGACGTCGCCGAGCTCAGATCCGGTGAAGTTGGCCATCGCTCCGCGGTCCCCGTCAGGTGAGCGGCGTCGTCCCGTTCTTGAAGGGGATCAGGAGATCGCCGGCGTAGCAGAAGCGCTCCCCGGAGACGTCGACCGAATCCGGGTAGTCGCGATCGACGCCTTTCCAGCGCAGATGGCCAGAGAATCCCTTGGTCCCGACCTGTGAGGCGAGCCCGGACGGACGGCCGTAGAGGACGGGGAGAATTCCATCGGAGCCGTCGAGAGGGTTCGGTCCGTACCCGTCGTTCTGCACCACGTCGGCCGGTGCTCCGACGTCGGCGAAGCTCGTCGAATGGTAGTACGCAGCCGCCTGAAAGCGGACGAACGCCTCGCTGTTCCCGTTCGATCCGTTCATCGCGAACCAGCCCTGGCCCGGAGGAGCGGTCCTGTCCGACCATTGTCCGGAGGAACTGATCC
>JALGZR010000203.1 GCA_025774805.1 bacterium | reverse complement strand
CAGCGTACCCGAACCTCCGTCGGCTCGCCTTCGAGACCCAGCACCTGGACCGCGTGGTCCAGGGACCAGTATCCGGATCCTCCATGCACTTCCCGGGCTGGACCCACCCCGTCGGCGAACGCTACCCTGATCACCGCTCCGATCCCATCCGGGTTTTCCTCGGGCCCGACCAGGCGCACCCGGAGTCCCGGTCGTGCACCTACGTTTCTGTAGAGCTTCGTGGCGGCCCCGTTCTGGGCCACGGCCAGGTCTACTCGCCCATCCCCATCGTAGTCCGCCAGAGCGGCTCCCCGCTGGTCCCCATGGATCCGAATTCCGGATACCGCGGCGGGCACCGGCTCCAGTCCACCCCTCCCGTCACCCTGGAGGAGCAAGCCCAGTCCTGAGTCGTGCCGTGGGTGGTCGAGCCGCGTGGGAAAGAAGTTCTGGCTCAGGAACACGTCCTCCCGGCCATCGCCGTCCAGGTCGGCCACCGCGACGCCCATGGCCGGGGCGAACTGGGACTCGAGCGGGAGCGGGACCGGCTCGAAGCGATCGCCGCGGTTCAGCAGCAGGAGGTGGTCGTAGCGCCTGGCCACCTTCCGGGCGACCTCCTCCGGAGGGGCCCCCAGGATCTCCCCGAGTGACGCCTCACTGTACGCTTCGTAGCTGGGCACTCGCGCGCGGACGGAGGGCACGGCAGCTCTCAGACGCTCATAGCTCTCCGCCGGACGAAGCTCGTTACCGTCCCGATCCGGTTGGGCCAGCAGCAGGTCCCAGGAGCCGTTGCGGTCGAGATCACCGTGGTACAGGACCAGTGGGCGTCCGGGTCGAGGCCGGTGCCGAAGGTTGCTCCCCCACCCCGTCACCACCACGTCCATACGCCCGTCGCTGTCCAGGTCTCCTGTCGTGATCCCGTTCCAGCGTCCCCGGAGCTGATCCAGCCCCCATGCCTCGGTCGCCTCCGAGAACCGACCCGCGTCGTTCACGAGGAGGTGGATCGGTCCCCATTCCAACGCCAGGAGCAGGTCCGGGTCTCCGTCCGCATCCACGTCCGAGAAGACAGCCGCCGAGACCAGCCCGATGTCCTTCAGGACGAGATCGTTCTCGCCGTCCGGTCGGATATCGCCCTTCTCGTTGCGAAGGAGACGCGACGATCCGGGTAGGGGATAGAACGCCGGAATCATCCGCCCCCCCACGAAGAGGTCCAGGTCTCCGTCCGCGTCGACGTCCGCCAGTGCCAGGGGACCGGCTCTTGTGAGCGCACCCTCGGCCACGGGTACCGGTGCCGCAGCCGGGGATGTGAGCTCCACTCGCACGACGGAGGGAACGCTCAAGGCCTCTTCTGCGGATAAGGGCTCGTAGTTGGACTGCCCCACCACGAGCACCGATCGACCTCCCGACCCGGGCACCGCTACCGCCGCCGTACGGTCCAGAGGAGAGGCGGTGGCTTCAAGCATCACCTCGGTAAACCGGCCCCCGTCGTTCCGCAGGTATCCCAGACGACCGCCTGTACCTGGGGGCACCACGAGATCCGGGTCACCGTCCCCGTCCAGGTCGACCCAGCTCACCCCCGGCCCCAGGCGACTCGGCTGGTATGGAAGGAGAGGTTGAAACAGGAAGTCCTCGTATGGCATCTCGGGATGCGTATGGTCCAGAAGGTGGGACTGGTCGGAGAACAGGGGAGCCGACTCGCCGACACCGCCATCGTCGCCGCCCAAGTCCCCACGGGGGCCCGCACGCGAGTCCCCACCCGAGTCCGCGCGCTCGTCTCCGACGGCGGTCTGTCTCGGCCCGGCCTCCCATACCTCGTAGAGTCGATCGGGGCGCACTCCCTCGATGACCGCCAGGTCTCCGCGCGGCCAGTCGATTTCGAGGGTCAGGGAGTCGGCCTCGCCGGCCGCGAAGGTGAGGAGGGGGGCCGAGCTGGACAGGTAGAGGCCCCCGGCTGTGATTTCCCTCTCCTGGACCGACACGGCCCCACCGATCAATCGGACCTTCGCCCCCACGCCCCGGGTGTTGAGGGCTCCGCCCCGGAGTCGCACCGCCACCCGTGCGCGAGCCACGTCGTTCCGGAGGATCGTGGCCCGGGCGCCCAGGCGGTTGATCACCACGTCCAGGTCGCCGTCCCCGTCCAGGTCGCCGGCGGCCATGCCGTGCGAGATGTCGTCCCCGACCTCGAAACCCCACTCCTCCCCCACCTCGCGGAACGTGAGGTCCCCCTGGTTGTGGAAGGCCACGTTTCCCGTCTTGAGCTCCCGGTAAAGGAGCTTCATGGCCCGCGTGGTAGAGCGACCCTGGAGCGCGCTGACCCGGTCCACTTCGTCCCCATGTTGGGTGTCTCGCGAGTAGCCATTAGCTATCAGGAGGTCCTCGAAGCCGTCCAGATCCACGTCGAGGAACATCGAGCTCCATGTCCACCCCGACGCGTCTAGCCCTGCCAGCTCGGCGATCTGCGCGAAGCTG
>JALGZR010000202.1 GCA_025774805.1 bacterium | reverse complement strand
CCCTGGGGTCATCCGCGCGACGCCCACGGCCCGGACCTCCCCGTCGTGCACCACGGCCACGTCGTCCCCAATGCGGATGGCCGGGTCGGCGCCCACCACCCCTACCGCGAACAGGTTGCCCTGCACCTCGAAGTCCTCGATCTCCACCGTGTACGACGCGGCGGCCGCCAGCGCCTCCCCACCCTCCAGCGTGAGGGAGAGCATGCCTCGGGACCCCACCAGCATGGCCATCTGATGGTCCTTCCGGACGATCCGGAAGTTGGGGAAGCGGCCTCGAACGTCGGTGCCCTCCATAACGCGCTCCCCGGCGTCCCCAAACTGGAAGCGGGCCAGCGCCTCCAGATTGGCGCGCAGCCGGTCCGCCCTCGACGGTGCGGCGACGCCCTCCGTCGCCTCTCGCAGCGCCTTTGTCAGGCCCCGGAGGGACGCGTCGGACGTGGGCCTTCCCCGGACGGTGACGGTCGCATCGGGCACGGCCTCCGCCAACCACCCCTCCCCGGTATGAACCACCACGGACCCGTAGGGCATCCGCTCCCGCAGCCTCTCGATTCCGCCCACCACCGCCTCGATCTCCTCGGACGACCAGTGTCCCGTCACGGGAATGTCGTAGTGCTGCGCCGGAGGGAACACCTCCAGCTCCCGGGGGACGATGCCGAGGGGGGACGTGATCATCACTTCATGGACGGCACCGGCCTTGCCTGCCGCCCGGACCGCCCGACGGAACCGCCGGTGGCTTTGCGACGTCGAGTACGGCTTCCTCGCAGAGCACGGGAGCAACAGGAGGACGGAGACGCCGGTCGGCGGCCGGTACCGGGTCCGAAAGCGTTGGCGGAACCGCTCCACGGCCGGACGTGTGAACGAAGAGGGGGCGTAGGCCCGCAGGGGTGTGCCGCCCAGGGGTACGTGGGGCTCCAGCGCCTCCCCCTGGGAACGGTCCAAGTGGCGCAGCACGGCCACCGACCAGGCATCCGCCACGGCCTGACGCTCGACGAGCTCCCGGAGACGGCCCGCGTCGATGGCCCGCCGTGATTGCACGAGGCTTCGATGGAGCTCCGAGAGATTGTGCCCGAGGAGCCACCCTTCCTCGCCTCGCTGACACGGGTCGCACCCGCAGGTGCCGGGAGGTTCCTCCACACCATCCTCCGCGCTCGCCCCGCGGTAGAACCGACCGCGGCGGGAGTCGAACACCACTCGGAGGGAGTCGAGGAGGTCGGCGCCGACGTACGTGAGGAGCGAGAGGTTGGCGGGGGTCGCGAGCCCCGGTAGATAGGTGACCCCGCGGAACCCGGCCTTCCTGCGTAGCTCCAAGGACGCCGTGACGAACAGGGACGGATGGCGCAGCAACTCCAACGCATTGGCCAAGGTCCAGACGGGACCCTCCGTCGGCGGGACGGAGACCCGGTCCCCGTTGAGCTCACGCAGGCTCTCAGGATAGCGGAAGGTCCAGGTCAGGGCCTCGCCGTCCACGTCCGTTGGGAAGAAGGGGCTGGCCCCGGGACGGAAGGCAGGGAGCGGGCCCTCGGGGACGTCGGACCCCAGAAGGGCCTCCGCCTCCGTCGGCGCTTCCAGGCGTTCGTCCCGATAGAACAGGACATTGGGAAGGGGCAAGGGTCCCCGGGGCGATGGCCACAGCGCCCGTCGTCCGAGACCATCCCGAGAATGGACGTCCAACATGCGCACCGAGGCGTAGGCGGACGCCACTTTTATGCTCTCCCGAGGGCAACGGAAAGAAACGCTTATCTGGGCGGGCTGTGTATACAGAAGCCCTCGCAGGACCGCGCGCGCGGCCCGCGCCATGCGCGCGGTCACAGGGGGTGGTGCAAGTGCGCATGCGAGCCTTGGGGGTTGTGTCCCTCCTTCTAGTGGGCGTGATGTTCTCCGTGGGAGCGGTCCAGGCCGATCTCGAGGATACGGACGGGGACGGCATCCCGGACGAATGGGAAATGGAACACTTCGGGACGCTGGAGTACGGCGCCGAAGACGATCCGGACGGGGACGGCTGGGACAACTACGAAGAGTGGACGTACGGCACGGATCCGATGGATCCCGTCAGCGTCCCGACCCCGGAAGAAGACGACTGGTAGGGCCTCGTCACGAACCGACGGCGGGGCTACTGCCCCAAGGAGAGAACGATGATCTCCTCTGCGGTGGCCTTCTTCATTTCCCGAACGATGCGCGAGCGGACGCGCCCGTCCCCAATCTTCTCGGCCGCGTTGAGGGCCTCCTCGAAGGCGGCGACGGCCTCCGCCGTCCGATTCTCGTAGTCCATGACCTTCCCCTTGTAGATCAGGGCCCGGGTGAGGCTGCTCCATTCCCCCAACCGCGTGAAGTCAGAAATCCCGCGTTCCAGATGCTTGAGGGCCAGAGGGACGTCGTCGGACTCGTGGGCCAGGTGGGCGTAGGCCAGATGGACGTCCGCCACCGAGGAGGCTTCCCCCAGCGAACGGAACAA
>JALGZR010000201.1 GCA_025774805.1 bacterium | reverse complement strand
CGGATCCCACACTTTTGGAACGAATACGATCGTCCTGGGCACGTCCGGTCTCGACTGCGGGGACCCGTCGCGGGATCGTGACTTCATCGTTCACGAGCACGGACACCTGATCTACGACCGGCTGGGTGTCCATCCGGACCGGAGCGATCAGGGAGATGCACTCCACGAGGCGCTTGCCGATGCGTTGGCGGTCTTCTTCATCGATACGTTCGCCCGCGCGGGCTCGGAGTGGGGAGAGGACACGTTGGCCGAGGCGCAGAGGCGCGATCTCGACAACTCACTCACAACGGACGATTGGGACGATGTCGGGTTCGGGATCGGGGATCCGCATCTACGAGGGCAGATCTTCTCGGGTGCGTTCTGGGACGTGCGGGCCGATCCGGAGATCGGAGAGGACGAAGGAGAACGCCTGTTCTATCGCGCACTCGTGACCGCAGACCGCCATTCCAACGCGGAGTGGATGTTGCTCGATTACCTGGCTGCGGCGGGCTGCAACCTGGTCGAAGGTCTGTGTGATGAGAGCGCTCCGCATGCGGCCGAGGTCCGGCAGGCGTTCCGGGATCACCACATCGGTGCCGACGTCTTCGTGTTGGACTTCCCCGAGGACACGGGGGACGTACCCACCCCGAGGGAGCGCGCGCCGTGGAGAAGCCCGGACATCGTGGTGTCTCCTCCGTTCGGCGAGAACCCCGTCTCGGGGCTCGAAAACGAAGTAGAGGTCCGGGTCCACTCCCGAAACAACTCGTACGGCGAGGACGGGGACGAGATCGAGCCGATACCGGAGAACCTGGAGGTGCACCTCTACTGGGCACGGCCGTCGAGTGGCCTACGGTTCCCGGACGACTTCACGGAAGTCGAGGGTGACGAGGCCGGAGAGGGTGCCAGCCCCATGATCATCGATGAGATCTCCCCGCCGGGAACCTCGGAACGCGTAACGTTCACCTGGATCCCGCCCGAGGTCGACGAGATCGGAGAGGGGCACTTCTGCCTGTATGTTCGAGTCGTTTCGCGATGCGACCTCGATCGGGACGCAACCGATTGTGATCCGATCACGGATCCGGAGAACGACGAGAAGAACGACAACAACATCGCCCAGATCAATGTCACCGTCATCGAGGGCCGCGGGATATCGCCACCGGGCGGACCCGCTGTCGAGCGGCGCTTCGAAGTGCCGAACCGGACCGGAGCCGCGGTCTTCACGAATGTCGCTCTCGAGCTCGGGAGCATGCCCGTCGTCGGGATCGGCATTAGCATTCCACCGGGCCAGCCGAGCGAGGCTCGGGTCTCGTTCGGGTTCGACGGCTCGGGAAACGTGCTCCTGCGCATCTACGAGCTCGCCGATCCCCAGAACTCCGACGAGGCGTTCCTGGGAGCGGCGCTCTTCCCGGCTCGGCTAGACGCGGTTCAGCGGATCGGGGGTGTGGCACAGGGCGGAGTCTCGTTCGAGGTCCGGTGACCCCCGCTCGCCCGCCGGGGGGCTCAGATGCGGCATGCGGCGCGCTACTCGGGCTCGGATTGCAGGATGTCGATGCGTCCCGACGAACCGTCGACCCGCACGCGTTGGCCGGACTCGAGCCGCTGCGTCGCACCGTCGACTCCGACGACCGCGGGGATGCCGTACTCCCGCGCGACGACGGCTCCGTGCGTCATCAGGCCGCCGACCTCCATGATCAGTCCACCGGCCGCCAGGAAGAGAGGCGTCCAGCCGGGATCGGTCGCCGGACACACCAGGATCTCGCCGGGCGCGAGCCGCGCCCCGCGAGGGTCCAGCAGGACCCGTACGACCCCTTCGACCACGCCGGGAGAGACCGGGCTGCCGACCAGCTCGGCTCCGTCCGTGTCCGCAGGTCTCAATCCCTCGAAGAAGGCCTCGCCGTCGCTGAGCAGGAGGCGCGGGATCTGACGGCGCTGTTCCTCGCGGCGATAGACCCGACGCCGCTCGGCCACCGTCCCCTGCCAGTCGCGCTCCTCGCCGGCTGCGAGTTCCCTCAGCTCCGACATGCGCAGGTAGAACAGATCGTCGGGTCGGGCCAGCACCCCGGCGTCGCAGAGCTCCCGGCCGCTCGCCACGAGAGCCTCGCGCGCGAGACCGAGCACACGGATGACGGTGAACTTCGGGCTCTCGCGCAGTCCCGCGAGGCTTCGCATCCGCTTCGCCGCCCACCGGACCACCCGGCTCTTCAGCCAGCCCCCGCGGGTGGCGCGGGCCGCCGCAGCCAGCGTCCCGATCGCCGCCTCGGCGGCGGCCGCGCCCCGCGCGAACGCCGCGTCGGGTGCCCGCTCCGCGTGCTCGATCTCGAGATAGCTCTTCAGCACCTGCATGATCGCGGTCGGGTCTTCGCGCCAGCGCGGGCGGCCCAGGTCGATCTCGGCCACGCCGCGCATGCCGTAGCGGTCCATGAACGCTCGCACGCTGCGCTGAGCCACAGGAGGCAGTCCGCCCGAGAGGTAGCTCT
>JALGZR010000026.1 GCA_025774805.1 bacterium | reverse complement strand
CCGGTCCGCTCACCACCTGGGATCTCATCCCCACGCAGCGCCGGGTGGTTTGAGAACTGGTCCTGCAACCCGTACTCGGGGGGCCCACCCCCATCTTCCATGCAGCAAGGCTGATTTCAGTTGGTCTCTTCTGACCTCCTTCTATCGCCGTTCGTGGCACACTTCTCGGGAACCACAGCCCGGGTCACGCTCGTGCACCGCCCTCGAGACGAACGTGCCGGGCGTCCACGTCGTCGGAAGCCTCGCCGGGGGAACGAAGGTCTCGGAGATCTTCATCGAGAACGGCCGATTCGACGGGGACAAGGTGTTCGGGCGAAGGTGAATCGCCTTTGACGGTACCGCCTCAGATCACCTGAGCACGAGCATCTTGCGACTCGTCACCGAATCGACAGTCTCCAGCCGGTAGAAGTACACCCCGGCGGGCAGCCCCTCCGCACTCAGAGCGATCTCGTGCCCGCCCGCGTCTTTCACGCCTTCCACGAGATGGCGCACGATTCGTCCCGAAACGTCAACGAGATCCAGCCTGATCGGTCCGCTCTCGGCCAATTCGTAACGGATCGTGGATGATCTCCGAATCGGATTCGGTGCGTTCTGAAACAGAACCGATCGGGAGGACTCGCCCGATAGGATGTCGACTCCTGTCGCGGCTTCGAATCCTGCGAGGCTGAGTCCTCGCTGCACGTCTGCATTCTGCATGACCCGGTTCCAGATCGAACCCGTCCGGTGGTTCTCGATCATGAGGATGATCGGGCCCTGGTCGATTCCGATGTAGTCCGGGCCGAACCAACCCTGAGTGGGATTGAAGGCGTCCTTGAAGCCGTAGGTCGACCAGAGTTGAGCGCCGTAGGTCTCGTACAGCTCGTGTAAAACGGGAATGACGACGTCGGGGGCGAAGGGGATCGAGCTTGCGGCGGCGGTCGGCGTGAGCGTCCCGTTGTCGTTCTGAGCCGGGGGCGCACCGTGTGCAAGGTAACCGACGAACGGATCATCGCTGGCCGTGAGCCCCCAGACGTTCGGTCCGTACCCCATGAATCCGCCGGGATTGTCGATGCAGTACTCGCGTTGGGCGAGGGTGGCCCGCCGCGAGTTCTCGAAGTACGTAATTCCCTTGGACTGCATGTAGACGTCCTGGATGAAGCGGAAGTCGATCCAGCAGTGCGTGTACTGGTGTCCGAAAAGCGGCGGGAACGTCACAAACGTGTGGCCGTAGTGAGTCGACCAGTCGTACCCGGCCGTCCAGGTGAACCAGGAGAACGAGGGAATCGGATGGGTCGGAGAGCCGATGGCCAGGAGGTACATGATCATCGCTTCGTTGTAGCCCAGCCAGGTCGTCTCGTGGAAACCACCCTCCGGCGTCCAGGCCAGGGGGATGCCCAGTCCGTTGTACATGAAGGTCCAGTCGGTCCGGTGCAGGATCGAGTCGGCGTGGCTCCGTAGGGTCACGTCCAGCGAATCGCTCCCCGAGAAGTACTCCCGGGCGTCGATCATTCCCGCGAAGAGAATCGCCGTGTCGATGGGCGACAGATCGCTCTGCCACGTCCTCTCGGCGGTGTCCAGATCGATGAAGTGGTAGAAGAAGCCCTGGTACCCGATGTTCCCCTCCGGCTCAGGCCCTTGCGACCCGGTTCAGAGCGTCTGCAGTGCAGTGAGGATTCGGTCCCGGCCCGCCTCGCGGGTCACCCAACCGTGGTCGATCCCGATGCAGATCGCGGACATCCCGAACCCCGTGGCCGCCATCTTGCCCGGAGCCCACGTCGTGCTCCGATCCTTTACCAGCCCGTTCGCGGGATTCGCCTCGTTCCAGAAATAGAGAAAGGCCCGGTGCTGGAGCTCGTCCAGGAGCTCCTCCGTGCTCAGCGAGTCCGCCCCGGCGGGACACGCGGGGCTCCCCACCGCCAGGAGAACGAGCCACGCGAGGATCTTCGTGCCGGCCGTCAATGCGCGGCGATTCGCAGTCATGAAAGCGATCCGGGATGGAGGAAGCGACATCGTCAGGAACATCGAAACGAGCCCCGCAGGTCTGGACCCGCGGGGCTCGTGGTGCCGTCGGAGGGAGAGGCCGGGGGGTCGATGCCGGCTCTTCCCTCACGGGTCACTAGTGATAGAGCGCCTTGATCTGGCCCCACGACTCCGACTCCGTCGCGATGGGCCCCTTCAGACTGATGAACTTGATCTCGTTCCAGACGGCTTCCAAGCCCGCATCGGGATTCCCGGCCTGCAGGAACACCTGGAAGTGCGCGCCGACCTGAGCGTCGTTGAGCATCCCCCAGAGTCCGTAGGGCGGATCCTCGTCCGGATTCCCCATGTCGAACGGGATCGGCCCGCTCGAGTACTTCGTGTTGTTGTAGAGAATCCGGTACTCGATCGTTGCCGGGTTCGCCTCATTTAGATCGTTCGGCAGGTACTCCACCGTGAGACGAATCGCCGTTCCCTTCACGTACGTGACGCCGTCCGTGGCCGTGAAAGAGTAGAACGGCAGCCGACCTCCGAAGCACGCGATCTCGCCGTCCGTCGTCCGGACGTTGAACCGCCCGTCGACCTGTTGCGACCACCACGGAGCAATCTGAAGCCCGGCTTCACCCTCGGCCGTCCCCGCGATCGTCAGGTTCGCGGAAAACTTGAACGCCGACGCGTTGGCGAACAAGGCGGGCGTGATCCCGTCGTCCGAAAGCCTCCAGATGTGCAGGTTCGCGAACCCGCCGCAGTCCAGGACATCGTCGAAGATCGAAATCATCCCGGGATAGCTGTTGGTCGTCGTGAGGATCGACGTCGGGCAGTCGTCGAAGATGCGCGTCTGGATGACGGCGCTGTTGATGAGCGGTGTCGCCGCAACGGGGCTCGACACGAGCATCATCGCAACGGCCACGAGCGCCGCTGTCCCGACGACCTTTTCGTTGAAGGTGTTTCGCATGGTTGTCTATCTCCTTAGGTTGGTGTTCATGCGATCACAAGCTGAGCACATCTCTAATGGTACACCTCCTTCCTCCGATTCGAGTCGCGACCTCGCGACTCACCTGATGATCACGCACTGCTTCCCTTCACGCTCGCCGTTCGCTTCGAGCCGGTAGAAGTACGTGCCGCTCGGGAGGCCCTCTCCGCGCAGCATCGCGACATGCTCCCCCGCCGACTGTCGCTCGTCCACGAGCGTTCGCACCCTCCGGCCCGCCACGTCGTACAGAACCAGCGACACCGGTCCTGCCGTCGGCACGTGGTAGGCGATCTGGGCGGATCGCTGGATGGGATTCGGCGCATTCTGCCGCAAGACGAGTCGCTTCCCACGCTCCTCCGACGCCCAAGGCACGTCCGTCGCTGGCGCGAACCCGGCTCCCAGCAGCCCGGCTTGAACGTCCGCGTTCCCCATGAACCGCTCCCAGACTTTACCCGTCCGGTAGTTCTCGATCATGATCACGATGGGCCCCTGGTCGATCCCGATGTAGTCGAGATCCCACCAGTTCACCGTCAGGTTGAAGGCATCGACGAACCCGTAGACGGAGAAGATCTGCGGTCGGTACGTATCATACCAGTGATGGAGGGTCGGAATCGTCACCCCGGGAGCGAACGGGATCGATCCCGCGACCGCGGTCGGCGTGATCGTGCCCTCGTCGTTCTGCGGCGGCGGGGCCCCCCGGGCCATGTAGCCGGTCGGCGTGTCCGAGGCCGTGATCCCCCAGACGTTCGGCCCGTAGCCCGTCCACCCGCCCGGATTCGCGATGCAGTACTCCCGCTGGGCGAGCGTCGCCCGGCGCGAGTTCTCGAAGTACGTGATCCCCTTGGTCTGCATGTAGGAGTCCTGGATGCTCCGGAAGTCGATCCAGCAGTGCGAGTACTGGTGACCGAAGAGCGGGGGGAAGATGACGTACTGGTAGCCGTACTGGGTCTGCCAGCTATACCCGCTCGTCCAGATGATCCACGTCGCGGCCGGCACCGGGTGCGTGGGGGACCCGATCGCCAGGAGATAGAGGATCATCGCCTCGTTGTAACCGACCCACTCGCCGAATCCCGCAAACCCGGTCCCCGGCTTCCACCCCATCCGGATCCCGGCGCCTCCGTTGCGCATGAAGTCCCAGTCGGCGCGGTGGGTGATCGAGTCGGCCAGCGCGCGCACCTGGACGTCCTCGGGGTCGCCCCCGTCGAAGTACTCGCGCGCGTCGATGATCCCGGCGAACAGCAGGGCCGTATCGATCGTCGAGAGCTCACAGTTCCAGACCCGCTCGCCGGTGTTCATGTCGAGAAAGTGATAGAACAGTCCTTGGTAGCCGATCTTTCCGGAGGCTTCGGGGCCTTGGGGATACGTCCAGAACGTGTCGAGAGTCGTCAGGACTCGGTCCCGCCCCTCCTCCCGGGTGATCCACCCGTGATCGATGCCGATGCAGATGGCCGAGAGCCCGAATCCCACGGAGGCAATGCTGCAGGGCGAGGGCGTCGGCCAGCGGTCCCGGATCAGTCCATTCGACGGATTCGCCTGTTCCCAGAAGAAGTCGAAGGCCGTGTGCTGCAGCGTGTCGAGCAGCGCTGCCGTCGTCAGCGTGGTGCGTTCGATCGGCGGCGGCAGCCCGGGGGCGAGTCCCCCGTCGTCCCCCGCCGAGGCGACCGGCGCCCCTCCGAGGAGGGAGATGGCGACCCCGAGAAGCGCCGCGCGCGTGCCGATCGCTCGAAATCGATGTGCCTTCTTCATGTTGTCACTCCCTCTGGACTCCTTCGATCAAAGCTCCAAGACGAGCGTCAGGCGATGGGTCTCGTCCAGGTGGTCATGGCTCCCCCATCCGTAGTCGACCTGGAAGCTCCTCTCCGCGACGCCGCCCCTCAATCCGACGCCCAGGGTCCAGCCGACCTCCGATTCGTCCTGAAAGAGATTCTGATAGCCGGCGCGCAGACAGAGCCGGCGCCGCAGGCTGCACTCCAGGCCCACATCGATGCTCTCCGAGTTGTCATTCGGGTGGAGCGCATCGAGCAGAAATAGCATCTCGGCATCGCCCCTGATCCGTAGAGGATAACTGATTCCCACCCGGAATAGCAGGGGCATCGGATACTGGTTCGTGAACTGCTCCGCCGGCAGCGTGCTGTTGCCGCCGAAGGTGTCGGCGTCCGCGTCGTACTGGATCGCGAGATCCCGCCCGGTGAACCGGCTGCGCGTCCCGACGTTCGAGAGGCTCGACCCGATCGTGAGACCGTTCTCCCGGAACCGGTAGACCGTGCCCAGGTCGATCGTGCCCGCGTTCAGGGTCGTGTGCCAGATTCTCTGGTGCACCCAGTTCGCCCGGATGCCGGCCGAGAACCGCCGGGTGATCCGCCGCCCGTATCCGAGGCCCAGGGCGACGTCGCCGACGGTGTACCTCTCACCCGTGCCCTCGGGCTGGGTTACGGTTCGCACCAGGATATCCCCCGAGTTCAACGCGGTGAGGCTCGCGAAGAGGGTCCCCCATCGACCGATGGGCAGGGCCCCCGCCGCGTAGTCGAAATCGATCCCCGCGAACCACTCGCTGTGGGTCAACTGGACCGTCGGTCGATCGATGGTCCCGATCGCCCCGACGTTGAAGTAGACGGCTTCGATCCCTTCCGGTAACGCGACGCCGGCGTTTCCCATACCCGCATTGCGCGCGCTCGGCTCGATCCCCAAAAACTGCGCGACCGTCGTTCCGACTTTGCTCTGGCCGGCCGCCGGGCGCGTCGCGAGGGGCCCTGCCACCGTCAGGAGAATCGCCAGGAAGATGAGCCGTCGCATCTCTCTTCTCGCTCTCACTTGATGATCGCGAACTTGCCGGTCTTCGAGCCGAGCGCACCGGCATCGACATGGAAGACATAGAGCCCGGGGGCGACGTCGAGATTCTCCCGTGTCCGGATGTTCCACTCGACCCAACCCTCGGCCCCGCCGTCGTGGTGCAAGGTCTCGACGAGCTCCCCTCGCACCGTATAGATCCTCACCACGCTAGCGGCCGGCAGTCCCCGGAACTCGAGACGGCGTTCCCCGCGGCCCGAGATGTTGAACCGCTCCGGCTCGAAGCTCGCGGATGCCACGTACGGATTCGGCACGACGTAGGGGGTGAAGCCGCGCCGCGCCGCATCGGAGTCGATCGACTCCCCGCTCGTCACGAACCGGAAGCGGTCTTCGCGCGAGAGAGGTCGGACGAGGGCCGCCTGGTAGACGTCACCCGCCCCGGGAGAGTCCAAGAGTGAGTCGGGCCCCGCCGCCGTGTCGAGCTGGAGGCGCCAGGTGACGTGCGGCGTCACGGGATCGGTCCGGGCGTACGTCACGAGATCGATGAACTCGTCACCCCGGGTAAGTGTCCCGTCCCCGTCGATATCCCGGAATCGGAAGTCGAGCGGGACGTCCCCGGTGTCGGCATGGGCGTAGGCCTTGAACTTCGCGGGGTTCGGGGGGATCGGGAACATGTCCAGTCCCGTGTCGACGACGGCATCCGCGAAGACGATCGAGACGTCATCGGGGTAGCCCGGCCGCCGCTGATTGATGGGCAGGGCGGTCTGGTACGTGAACAGAAAGCGCCCGTCCGTGGTTGATCCCGGAGTCATCCCCGTCGAGGACGAGTCGATCGTCACCTCGGACGCCGTCGCGACGATCGGAAGAAGGCCCCCGCCGGTCGTCCCGATCCCGGCGCCGTCGAGGTCGTTGCCCGTCTCGAAGAGCACGGTCCCGGCCGTGCTGTCGATCAGGGCGTAGGTCCACGCCCGGAAGCTGTCGGGGGAGGGGGAGGCGAACGTGATCTCGAACACGTGGCCGTCGGGGATGAGCCCGGAGTTCACGACGGCGACGGCGACGGTTCCGACACCCCGCCCCGCCGTCTGGTTTACCTCGCCGGCCTCGGCCGGCAGCCATCCCGCCACCTTCGGATTCGGCCGCACCTCGACCACGTTCGTCGGCAGAATCGTACCGCCGCGGGGAGTGACCGAGACGCTGACGGAGTTCTCGGAAGGATAGAAGGCGGGGGCCCCCGAAACGGTTTCCGTTCCCCGATCGTACGCGGTGACCCCGTAGTAATAGCGCTGACCGTTCGTTACGCCGTAGTCGGTCCAGGTGTGGGTGATTCCGCTGTCGGTGCCCAGGTAGTAGGAGACTCCTTCGACCGTTTGCTCAGAGAACCCCTGCCGCCCGTTGATGAGATCGAACTGGGCGATCGGCCGCCCGTTGCCGATGGGTCCCGATCCGGTTCCCGTCGTGATCACCTGCGGGTCGAGGAACGTGGGATCGGTCGATCGGTAGATGCGATATCCCTCGAAATCGAACTCTCCCGTGACCGGATCGGCGCTCCGCTCGGCGACGTCGTTCCAGGAGAGACGTACGAAACCGTCTCCCGTCTCGGCCGTGACGGTGGGAGGCTTCGGCGGCGTCGCGAACCGGTAGTTCGAGTCGTAGATCTGCTGGACGGTCTGGACCGTTCGCCGCAGCTCGCTGAGATCCGCCCCGAAGGCGAGGGCCAGGCTGAAGCGCTCGGTCTGCCCGGCTTCCAGCCGGAACGGGCCGGATGCGAAGAGGAATCCGATGTTGTAGTTCGATGCGATCGGCTCCCCGAACCGGACCGAGGAGTCGGGGTCCGAGAACTGCTCGTAGAGGCGCCGGGGCCACTCGTCGTTGTTCGTGAAGAAGACGATGGCATCGGTCTCTTGGTCGGGATTGCCCTGACCCGGCCGGATCCGGTTGATCTTGAATCCCGTGAGCCCGATCTGATCCGACTCGTTCAGGTCCGTACCGTCGAAGTTCGGCTCGCCCTCGGTGGGCGCGCCGTCGTTTTCCCCCGTGTCTCCCGTCTCGAAGACCCCGTCGGCACCGGTGTCGTGGAGCTCGGGGACCCAGTCCATGTCCTCGTCCCCCGTCCACCAGGATTCGTTCCGGTAGGCCGGCCGATCGGCGAGGGGCCCGTACGTGGCCTCGAACCGCGGGACGTCGTAGTTCGCGCCGAGGTAGGCGTCAATCTCCGTCAGCCCCACGACGTGCTGCCCCGGTCCGCCATCCCGTAACTCGTCCGTGATCCCGTCCTCGTCGTTGTCGACCGCGTCGAAGGAGTTGCCGGGCGTCTCGAGGTACGCATACCCGAGATAGCCGGTCGTCCCGCACGGTCCGGAGAGATCGCGCCCGTGGCCGAAGCGATCCCACGTGTACACGAGATTGATGACGTTCTCGTCGAACGAGCGATTGAAGAATGCGTTGTCGTCATCCGACTCGAAGATCCCGTCGCACGACAGGGCCGATCCCCCGACCCCCGAGTCCATGTACAGGCCGAATATGATGTTGTCGTCGTAGTCGGTGGTGCCCTCGTTCGTGATATCGTAATGCCAGAAGATGACATTGCGCGCCTGGGGGTTCGCCCACTGGAAGCCGCGCACCTCGATTCGGAGCCCCAGCCCCCGGCGCGTCGTGTCGCGGGAATCGGGACGAAAGTCCCATGCATCGTAGAAGTCATCGTCGAGAACCATGTAGCTCTCCTGATCCGCGACGATCGCCTTCCCGAAGTACCCGTTCCAGGATGCCGGCCACCCCGGATCGTCCGGATCGTCGAGACGATCGGGCCAGGACGCGGGCCACGTCCGGGGATCGTTGCTGAGCGCGGGAGACCGACCCGCGTTGATTCCCGGGTCGGGCTGGAAGTACCCCGGCCGGGGCTCGAAACGCATGACGCGGTCGAAGAACGGACTGACGCCCTGCCGTTCGCGGAATCCGGTCTCCATGATGTGGGCGGTCGAGCCGTCCGCCAGGGTGATCTCGGCGAGGACGAACGGCGTGACCCCGTCGCTGTAGTTCATCCCGCTGCCCCTCGGAACCTCCACGGAGTGGAAGATACTGAGATCGACGTTGCCGGGATCGGATGGATAGTCGCCGACCATTCCGTAGTTCCAGAAGACGGTGCGCATGTTGTTCGCGTCGTGGAACCCCGAACGCTCGGCGTCGAGCGTCCCGCGCTCGTCCTTTGGAACCGGCGTGATCACGTCGGCCCGTCCGGGTCCCGAAGGGCCGACCGACAGTGCGACGCCGAGTGCGACCGCGAGCCACGATCCGGCGACCGCGTGCTCCCGCCGTCCCGATCCGACGTTCCCGGCTCCCTGTCGATGCTCCATCGCCTACCAGACCTCCGAATCCAGACGGATTCCGATCTCGACCTTGCGGGGCGGTTTGAACCTCGTCGGATCCGCGAGCGTGATGCGGTCCGCGAACGGGAAGCGTGAGTACTCCGTCGTTCCGGTGCTCGCGAAGACGTGGTCGCCGAAGTAGCGGGTGTCGAAGACGTTGAACACCCGAGCGAAGAACTGGACGCCGCGGCCGCCGATCCGAACGTCTTGATGCCCCCGGAGATCCACGAGCATCCCGTAGGGCTTGCGATCTGCGTTCTTTTCGAGGCCGTTGCCGAAGCCCGAGTCGAGGACCGGGGTGAAGGGTCTCCCGCTGCCGAGCCGGATCACGGAGCTGATCGACGCGCCCGGGCGATTCCACGACACCGTCGCGTTGAACGTGTGTCGCTGGTCCCAGTCGAACGGAACGAGGCGGGGGCGGGCGTCCTCCCCGGCCTCCTCCCGATTGTAGGTCTCCTCCGGATCGCTCGCGTTCCCGATCCCGCGCTGCCAGGAGTAGTCGAGAGCGAGCCGGAGCGGCCCCAATTCTCGATGCTCCAGGGAGAACGTGGTTCCGAGGACGTCGCCGAAGTCGGTGTTCGTGAACCGCGGATACCGGGCGTCGTTGTACGTGGGGATGTACTCGATGCCGAGGAGATCCCGGATGTCCTTGTAGAATATCGTCACGTCGTACCCGAGGTTTTCGTCGAGCGCATGGGTGAAACCGATCTCGTACTGGACGGTCAGCTCGGGCTCGAGATCCGGATTGCCGAAGATGCCCGGGTCGACACCCGCCTGGAGGGTCGCCAGTTCGCTGTAGTCGGCTTTCGAGTACATGTCGGTCAGGGCCGGGAACTGGCGAAAGTGACCGTAAGAGAAGTGGATCGCGGCGTAGTCCTCGATCGGGTACGAGACGCCGAGCCGGGGCGAGAGATAGGCCTTGCGCGGGACCGCGACGGGGTGGGACTCGGGGGCCCCCGCGATCGTGTTCGCCGGGTTCGACAGATCGCTCGGGAGGTATGCCTTCGCGTTGAAGTACTCGAGCCGCAGCCCGGCCCGGACGATGAGATCGGGCCACTCCATCTGATCCTGGAGGAAGGCGGCCCCGAGGACCGGTTCGTAGTCCCGGACTCCGGGGTAATCCGGTGGCCGGTCGACGTACCGGTTGAGGATCGCCTGCTGGCCGACCTGCGTGTAGACGAGGTGACCGGGGGTCCCGAACTCGACGTGCGGCATGCTGAGCTCGCCGCCCACCTTCACCAGATGTTCCGGAGTGATCTGGCTGACGAGGGAGGACTTGAGGAGGAGGTTGTCCGTCACCTGACGGAAACGCGTGAACTCGACGCCCTGCACGACGGCGCCGGGCTCGTATCGATCGTCGGGCAGCGCCGGGCCCGCCTCGTCGTAGCGCGGGTCCCACGCGGACTCGTAGACGAAATCCTCGTAGTTCAGGTAGTTCTGCCGGCCGCTGAGATCCCAGTACGTCGTCGGGGAGACCGTCCACGTCGCGTCGAAGCCGTGGGCGACGGAGAACTCGCGCTGCTTGGAGAGTCCCTCCGGGTTGTAACGGAACGCCCAGGCTCCATCCATGGGGCGGGACCGTCTCCGGTTGAATATCGCCTGATAGTTGAGCTTCAAACCGCCGATCGCGGTCGTCGTCAGCTTCGCGGCGCCGGACCACTCGCGGTTGTACGCAAGAGGCTCCTCGCCCCCGTCTCCGGACGGAAGGAAGTCGGCGGTGCCGGGCGCGACGTCGTCGCTCGGCCGGAACCGCCTCTCGGCCGTGATGTAGTCGTCGAACGTGGACCGCCGGGCGTTCACGAGGAAGTACGTGGACTTCAGCGGGAGAGGCCCCCGCAGCGTGACCTGGTAGTTCTGGATGTCGGTGGGATCGATGGGATCGTCCACGATCCGGTCGTTGCTCTCCGGGTAGAAGTACCCCCCGACCAACGCCTCGGCCTCCCAGCGGAAGTCCGGCGTGCCCTGCTTGAGCACGGCGTTGACGACTCCACTCATGGCCTGGCCGTATTCCGCGTCGAAGGTCCCGCTGATCACCTGGACCTCCTGGAGCAGCGAGCGATCGATCTTCAGGCTCGACTCGTTGTTGAACGCGTTGTTCACGCTCACTCCGTCGACCTGGTACTGCACCTCGCCGATGCGACCGCCCCGGAAGTGCCCGTCGACCACGCCGGCCTGCAGATCGACGATGTCGCTGAGCTCCTGCACGGGGAGTGCCTCGATGTCCCGGCTGGTCACGGTGGCCTTCGAGCTCGTGCGGCGGATCTCGACCGGCGGTCGCGTCGCGGTGACGACGACCTCCTCGACCTCGACGGCCTCCCCGGGCATCCGGACCTCGAGATTCGTCGTTTCATCCGCGGAGACGAGCACCTCGCGGATGACGGTCGCCCCGTAGCCGAGCCGGTTCACGCCGATCTCGTAGACCCCCGAGGGGACGTTGAGCACGTGAAATCGACCCTCTTCGTCCGAGTAGGCCCCGAAGCTCGTTCCGACCACCCGGACGGTCGCGGCGACGATGGGCCTGCCCTCGGAGTCCAGCACCGATCCCAGGATCCGACCCGTCGTGCCGGCCAGCACGTCGGTCGCCCCCGAGCCGAGAAGAAGGCCGAGAATCCCGAGGGCGAATCGCCCCCGGGGGAGGCGCCCGGGATCGAGGCGAGGGATCACGACAACGCGTCCTCCCGGAGAGCCGGGGACGGCGGGCGCGAGAGCTCGGCTCGCCGCCCGCCAGGACCCGACCGTCTCCGGCACCGAACGGTCACTTGATCAAGACGGCCTTCCCGTGGAGCGCCGAACGAAGCGTCCCCGTCTCGGGATCGACCAGCTTGAGACGATACATGTACACGCCGGCGGGCTTGTTCGAGCCGCCGAAATCGACCTGGCGCACGCCGGCCGGCTGGATGCCGAGCTCTCGGCTCTCCACGAGGCGACCGGCTACGTCGAAGATCTCGAGAGAGACGCGGTTGTCGGCCGGAAGCGAGAAGCGGATTCTCGGTTCGGCGGACGGGTTGCCGATCGTCCTCACGAGACCGTACTGCGCGGCCGCGCCTGCGATCTCCTCCACTCCCGTGTTGCCGGCATTCAGGTAGATCCACGCCGGGCAGCAATCCCCTTCGTACTCCCGGAACCACCAGGTACGCGTTCCGTAGCTGTCGGTGGTCGGGATGAACGAGTCGCCGTCGAGATGATTCACGCCGAGATAGAGCGTCCCGGCCGATAGGCCCGGCGGATAGCCCATTCCCTTCAGGTCGATGGCGAGCTCTGCCGTGTAGCCGGCGTCCGCCTGCGTGCCGAGCGTGTCGACGGTCGTGCCCGGCTTGAGGGCCAGGGCAATCTCGGCGTCGTTCGCGGCAACCAGCGTCGTGAGGTAGTCCTGGGCCAGCGCACTGCCGTCGGAGGCGACCTGGAATCCGAGACGGCGACCGAGGATTTGGTGGTCCGGACCCCGCACCCCCCGCTCGTTCATGAGGAGGAGAAATCCGTCCCAGCGATCGAAATCCGGATGGTACTGGACCACCTGATCGTTGACGTCGAACCCCATGTAGAGAATGTCGCCTCGGAAGGCCATTTTGACCGTCGCGTCGGCCGGATCGAGAACGAGCGCGGTTCCTCCCGCGACCGTGGGCTGGAATTGGCCGGACCGATACGGCCCGACCGACGGATACGTCTGTCGCAGCGCAGCGTCATCCCAGCGGATGTCGAACGAGTAGGTGTTCGGGTCGGTCCAGATCCCGTCCGAGAGCTGACCATCGATGACCGGTGCCGCGGCCGCCGTCTCGGTGATCGTCAGATCGGGGGCAACGGTCGGAGCCGGCCCGGAGGACACCGTGACGTCGGGGCGAGCGTGGATCTGCACCTGGTGGTACCAGATCGCGTTGCCCCACGGCGACTGCCACCACACCCGCTTGAAGCTCACGTTGCCCATCAGCGGCCAGAGCCAATCACAGTCGTAGATCGAGACGCCCCACTCGATGATGTCACCGCCCGGCTGGGTCACGTCGTATCCCATGGCCGTGAGGTTGAACCGCATCTCGAACGTGTACCCGGTGTCGGCGACCGAGTCGGCGTTCGCGAGACCGTGCACGACGGTGACCGCGTCCCAGTTCGCGATCTGCGTGGAGTCCCTGGGAGTCCCCGGAGGAAAGGTCGCCCAGCTCCCGATGAATCCCGGCGGGTATCCCGGAGGCAGCGGAATCGGCCCCTCGGGATACCACCAAGAATATAGATACTCGGCGATCGGCGCGGGATAGACGCCCAGTCCGTGGTCCTTCATCGACATCAGAAAGCCGTCGTGACGATTGAAGACGTCCGAACCACCGACCGACGCGTCCTGCACGTCGGCCCCAAGATAGAGCTGGTTCCCCTCGACGAGGAAGCTCAGCGTCGCGGTGACGGGATCGTCCGGGTTCGCGGTACCGCCTTCGATCTTCCAGCCGCTCCCCGGATCGCCGGCATTCTCACCGTAGACGATGACCACCTGCTCGGCCTGAGCCCACGATGACTCGTTCAGCACGCCGTCGAGCGTGATCGGGCCCGACGCATTGCGTGCCCAAACAACGTCCTCGCGAGCCGCCTGGGCCGAGGCGGAAGAGACCACGGCAATCGACGCGAGGAGGATTCCCACATGAATTGCGGTTCTGAATCTCATTGCTGACGTCTCCTTCTGGTGGGGATTGCCGCAGCGCCCCCCGGTCGGACGGAACCTCGACCGGGGGAGTCGATCCCGAGCATCGTCTCCCGCGGGGGAAGCGGTGATCCGCAGGATTGCCGGACGACGAACGTCACCGGGAGCGTCTCGTGGCTGACGACACCCGAATCGGGCATGCGGATACTGGTGACCAAGAGGCGGACGGCGCGCTCGCCGAGCTCGAACGCATCGACGTGGGCCGTGGTCAAGGGGGGGCGGAGGTAGCGCGCGATGGTAATGTCGTCGAAGCCGGCAACCGCCATGTCCCGCGGCACTTCGACGCCCGCGTTGCCGAGAGCCGAGAGGAGTCCGATCGCCATCGAGTCGTTTGCGGCAAAGACCGCGGTGGGACGCGGATCGTGCCGCAGAAGGAGCGATGCTGAGCGATAGCCGGACGACTCGGTGAAGTCTCCCGATACGCTGAGTCCGGGGTGCGGCTCGATGCCCGCGTCGGCCAGCGCGCGCAGGTAGCCCCGCACCCGCTCGTCGGAATCGCCGTTGCCGTTCGGACCGCACAAGATCGCGACTTCCCGGTGACCGAGTCGGATGAGATGCGACACGACACCGTACGCGCCTTCGTAGTTCGCGATCGAGATCGAGCTGCAACCGTTGGGCGAGGAGCGGGGATTCAGGAGAACGAGCGGAAACTGGCGCGAGACCTGGACGCTCGCCTCCGCCGACGCCTCGTCGGAGCACATCAAGATCATCCCGTCGACGCGACCGTGCATCGCGCGGGATGCGACGACCACGCCGTCGGCATCGGCATGCGAGCTGGAGATGAGGACATGGAAGCCGTCACGACGCGCGGCCTGATCGATCCCCCGAATCACCTCGGAGAAGAACTCGCCGTGAATATCGGGAAGGAGGACGCCGAGCGCATCGGTACGGTTCGTGGTGAGGCTGCGGGCTCCGCCGTGGGGCCAGTAGTCGAGCTCGCGCGCGGCTTCCCAGACCCGGTCCTCCGCGCGCTGGCTCACCCGCGAGCTCCCGTTGAACACGCGGGACACCGTCGCGATGGAGACCCCGGCGGCCCGCGCCACGTCTCGGATGGTTGCCACGTACCTCCTTGTCCGGTGCAGGTGACGGGGGACGGCGATCGAGCGAGATTCGGCCGAAAAAGGGAGAGGTGCGGATTCTCGGTCGGCTCGTTCGCGTTCGGTGGAAACGGTTACACAACTGCGCCCTTCTTGTCAAGCGAATGGGTAGATTCTGGGCAATAACCTGCTGCCCGCCTTGCGGGTTTTCCTTGGCATGGCCGGGGAAAGGTGCGTAAACGGTTCCATGAACTCACCGGTCTCCCGATCGCTCCCCTCGCGGGGCCGGAGCGCCCCCCGGCGTGATTCGGATCCTCTCGGCCCCTGGAGCCCGAAGTGACCTCCCTCCTCCCCCCTCCGCCTCCTTTCGGGCGCCTGGCCGGCGCCACGCCTCCGACCCGGTTCCTCTCCAGCGGAGCGATCACGAGCGTGATCACCGCCGCGGGGACCGGGTTCGTCCGGGCCGGAGACCTCCTCCTGACCGCCTGGGCCGGGGATCCTCTCGAGGACCGGGATGGCGTCCTCACCCACTTTCGGGAGCCCGCGGAGGGGCACGCCTGGTCGGCGGGAATCCCGCTCCGGCCAGGTCCCGACGACGAGGGCGACGCGACGTGGCAACCCGGCCGCGTCGTGATCCGCCGACGGCACCGGGATCTCGAGAGTCGTCTGGAGGCGTCGGTGGCCCCCGACCATCCGGTCGAAATCCGCCGGCTCTACCTCGCGAACCGCTCCGACCGATCGCGTGTCGTGGAGATCACGACCTCGGCCGAGGTGGTTCTCCACGACGGCGCCGCGCACGAGGCGCACCCGGTCTTCTCGAAGCTCTTCCTTCAGACGGACCATGATCCGGGGACGCGAGCCCTCATCGCAAACCGGCGGCCGCGGGGAGAGAACGAGACGTTTCCCGTTCTGTTCTTCGCGCTTCCGGGAACGGGCGCCTACGAGTTCGAGTCGGATCGGGAGCTCTATCCCGGACGCTCGCGGCTGGCCGGCGATCCGGTTCCGATTCCCGTCGCCGGGAGGCTCACGGGGTCGGTCGGCAACGTGCTCGATCCCGCCCTCTCATTTCGCCGGACGGTGGAGCTCGAGCCGGGAGGGGTGACCACGCTCACCTTCCTCCTGGGGGTCGCGCCTCACCGCGAGGAAGCGCTCCGCACGATCCGAGACCTCTCACCCCCGGAGGCAATCGACGAGATTCTCCTCGGAGAGGAAAGAAGGGATCGCGAGTTCGTGCGGGCGGCGGGAGCGGACCCCGCGGAGGACGAGGCCTTCCAGGCGCTGGCCGGCGCGGCCCTCTACGGTCACCCCGGGCTCGGCGCATCCCCCGAGACACGCACGCGCGCCCACCACCGGTCGGGGCTTCCTCGCGAGCTTCTCCCCGAGGGTGAGAACGTGATGGTCCTCCTCCGAGCCGACCGCCCGGGTGGAGAGGCCTTTCTCGAGGTGCTCGCCCGCGCCCAGAGCACCTGGAGCGCCCGGAAGCTCCCTCTGCAGAGCCTGGTGCTGCGAGCGACCGCCGTGTCCTCGGACACCCGTGCGTACGACCGCGCGCTTCGAACGTTCGCCGCCGATGAGCTGTCCCCGGACGAGATCGACTTCCTCGAGGCGCGAGCCGGGGTGGTGATCGACGGCACATGGCCCGACCTCTCCACCGACGCGGATCCATCCGGCCCGGACGCACCCGATCTGCCCCCCTCGATTCCCCCTCGCGTCGTCCCGCTGCCCCAGGCCCCCCCGTATCCGTCGACGGGAGAACCTCTCGAGTTCTTCAACGGGTTCGGCGGGTTCTCCGCCGAGGGACACGAGTACGTGATGCGTCTCTCACGAGACGGACACGGACGCGTGCGGCGCCCGCCCCGCCCCTGGATCAACGTCCTCGCGAACGAGAAGCTCGGCTGCCTCGTCGGAGAGACGGGCGCGGCCTGTACGTGGAGCGTGAATAGTCGGGAGCATCGTCTGACACCGTGGCACAACGACCCGCTGCTCGACGGGAGGGGAGAGGCTCTCTACATCCGCGACGAGGAGACGCGGGAGACCTGGGGGCCACAGCCGGGACCGACGACCGGTTGGGGGGATCACGAGGTACGGCACGGGCCCGGGCGATCGATCTTCCGCGTCCGCGAGAGTGGGATCGATCACGAAACCGTCACGTTTCTGGCGTCGCGCGACCCTTTACGGATCACGACCATCCGCCTGCACAATCGAACAGAACGCACCCGACGCCTTTCCGTGGTCTCCTTCACCCAATGGGTCCTGGGGTCGACCCCGCGGGTGTCCGGCCTGAACGTGATCACCGAGATCGACGCTCCCCGGCGAGCGGTCCTCGCCCGAAACCGCTTCGGGGGCGAGCTGGCCGGGCGGGTCGCGTTCGCGGCCGTCGTCGCGTCGCCGGCGGACGCCTCCGTCCACTGCGGAGGCGACCGGGCGACGTTTCTCGGGCCGCGGGGCGACCTCGCCGCTCCGATCGCACTCCGCCGCCCGGGACCCCTACCGGGACCCGTCGGCGCCGGGCTCGCTCCGTGCGCGACGCTTCAGGTGGAGATCGGGGTGGAGCCGGACGAGACCGTGGAGGTGGCGTTCGCGCTCGGGGATGCCGAGAACGCCGAGTCGGCTCGCGTGCTCCTGGAGCGCTGGTCGCGGCCCGAGGCCGTCGCCGTCGGCGAGCGGGAGGCCGTCGAGGGCTGGCGCGAGCTCGGATCGGGACTGCAGATCGAGACCCCCTCTCCCGCGCTCGATCGCATGGTGAACACGTGGCTCCCTTACCAGACGCTGAGCTGTCGCATCTGGGGACGCACGGCGTTCTACCAATCGGGCGGAGCCTACGGCTTCCGGGATCAGCTCCAGGACGCCTCGGCCTTTACCCATCTTCGTCCCCGGATCACTCGCGATCAGATTCTCCTCCATGCGGCCCATCAGTTCGTCGAGGGTGACGTGCTGCACTGGTGGCATCCCCCGGGAGGCGCGGGCATTCGGACGCGTTTCGCCGACGATCTTCTCTGGCTGCCGTTCCTGACGGCGGACTACGTCGCGGCGACCGGGGATCGCTCGATCCTCGGCGAGTCCGCCCCTTTTCTCACCGCCCGAAGCCTCGATCCCGGCGAGCAAGAAGCGTTCGTGCGTCCCCACCCCTCGGGCGAGACGGCGGACCTCTACGAACACTGCACCCGCGCGCTCGACCGCTCGCTGACGCGAGGGGCTCACGGCCTGCCTCTCTTCGGCGCCGGCGACTGGAACGACGGCATGAACCGGGTCGGACGGGCCGGGCGGGGGGAGAGCGTCTGGCTCGGGTTCTTCCTGCACCGAACCCTGGGCGATTTCCTTCCCTTCGTGGGGGAGCGCGGCGACGAGGAACTCGCGAGACGGTATCGCGAGTACCGCACCGCGCTGCGCGACGCGTTGGAGACCGCCGGCTGGGACGGAGAGTGGTACCGCCGCGGGTACTACGACGACGGAACTCCGCTCGGAACGGCGCAGAGCCGAGAGTGCCGGATCGACGCCCTCGTCCAGGCCTGGTCCGCCCTCTCGGGAGCGGCCCCGCGAGAGCGTGTCGAGCGCGCTCTCGACGCGGTGGAGCAACACCTGGTCTCGGAGCGAGACCGGATCATCCGTCTCCTGGCTCCTCCGTTCGAGAGCACTTCCCACGATCCGGGGTACATCAAAGGTTACGTGCGGGGAGTTCGGGAGAACGGAGGGCAGTACACCCACGCGGCGCTCTGGTTCGTGAGCGCGCTCGCCCGACTGGGTCGCCGCGACCGTGTCGCGGCACTGCTCGATCTCCTCAATCCCGTCCTTCACGCGCGCACGCCCGAGGAGGTGGCCGTCTACGGCGTGGAGCCCTACGTGATCGCCGCCGATCTCTGCGGGGAGCCGCCCCACGTGGGTCGGGGAGGCTGGACCTGGTACACGGGATCGTCCGGGTGGATGTATCGGGTCGCGATCGAGTCCCTGCTCGGCATCCGTGCGGTCGCGGGAGAGGCCTACGAGATCCGGCCGTGCATTCCGGACGAATGGCCGGGATACCGGGTGCGTCTCGCGCCGCCGGGAGGGCTCGGTCGCTACGACGTCCGCGTCTCGAACCCGACGGGAATCTCCGAGACGATCGTGAGCGCCACGCTGGACGGCGACTCCCTGCCCGTCGAAGACGGCGGTGCGCGGATTCCTTGGACTCGGGACGATCGGGTGCACCGCGTCGAGATCCGGCTCGGAGCGGCGTCGAACGGGGGATCACCGTGAGCGGGACGCGTGCGCCCGAGGCCCCCTCGCCGGAGCTCTTCCCGGAGGACTTCGTCTGGGGCGCGGCCACGTCCGCCCATCAGATCGAGGGATCACCTCTGGCCGACGGGGCGGGCCCGAGCATCTGGCACCACTTCGAGCGGATCCCGGGGCGCATCCACGACGGCGAGACGGCCGACATCGCGTGCGACCACTATCGGAGATTCCCGGAGGACGTGGCGCTTCTCGAACGGCTGGAGCTCGGCGCCTACCGGTTCAGCCTCGCGTGGGGCCGGATCCTGCCGGAGGGTCGGGGCCGCCCGAACGCGCCCGGGATCGGTTTCTACGATCGGCTCGTCGACGCTCTCCTGGCGAAGGGCATCGAACCCTGGATCACGCTCTACCACTGGGATCTTCCGGCGGCGCTCCAGGATCGTGGGGGATGGATCCACCCCGATTCGGCATCTTGGTTCGCGGACTACGCCGCCGTCGCGTTCCGTGCGCTCGGGGACCGTGTCCGATCGTGGATCACCCTGAACGAGCCGTGGGTCATCGTCGAAGCGGGGCACGGCCAGGGGACGCATCCGCCCGGCCACCGCGATCCTCGAGAGTCCGCGACCGTGGCATTTCGTCTGCTCCGCGCGCACGCCGACACGGTCCGCGTCTTCCGGGCGGAGGCCCGCGGGCAGATCGGTCTCGTCGTCAACCTCGAGCCGAAGGACCCCGCGTCCCGGTCCACCGAGGATCTCGACGCGGCACGACGTGCCGATATCGCCATGAACCGATTGGCCCTCGATCCGGTCTTCTTCGGGCGTCCGGCGGACGGGCTGGCCGACATGTACGGGGAATACTGGCCCCGCTTCCCGGATGCCGACTGGACGGCGATCGCCGAGCCGATCGATTTCCTCGGCGTCAACTACTACTCGCGCGGAGTCACCACGCACGCCGACGACAAGTTCCCCACGCGGGCGTGCTCCGTCGAACCTCCGGGATCGGTGACGGATCTGGGATGGGAGATCCATGCCCCGAGCTTCACGCGAGCGCTGACCGACGTACGGGATCGTTACGGCGACGTCCCGATCTACGTGACGGAGAACGGCGCCGCCTTTCCCGACCCGCCCGCCGTGGACGTCGAACCTCTTCCCGATCCACGTCGCGTCGTGTATCTCCGCGATCATCTACGGGCCGCGCGGGAGGCGCGGCGGCGCGGAGTCGATCTCCGTGGGTACTTCGTCTGGTCACTGCTCGACAACTTCGAGTGGACGCACGGCACGTCGAAACGGTTCGGCATTGTCCACGTGGACTACGCCACGCAGCGGCGAACCCTCAAAGAGAGCGCCCTCTTCTACCGGGACGTCGTCCGGACACGAGGCGCCGTTCTCGACGCGGCGCCGCGGGGCGATCCGTGAGAGTGCCGGGGTCCGGATCGGGAGAGCACCCCTGAGATCCCCCGGCCGGATCAGGGCGCGAAGCAAACCTCCGCCGGCACCCGTCGCACGATGACCGGCACCCGGGCATCGAGCCCCCGCTTGATCCCTGCGATCGTCACCGTGCGCATCTCGACCGGGAGCGGCGGATCGACGACGATGCCGCCGGGAGGCACGCGAAGCGTCCCTGCAATCCGGAGCTCCACCGTTTCCCCGTCGGTCTCGAGTGTGTAGTCGAGCGATCCCCAGGCCGTCCGCAGACCGTGCACGCGCACCGGCTCTCCCGGCACGAGCCAGTCCGCGGGAATCCCGGCGGCGAGCACGAGCTTCGAGCCGTCGGTCGACCGGTACGCGAACAGATCGAGGATCGACCGGATCCAGTCCGACGCGACCCAGCCGTGCGGGAGATCGCCGAGGAACGCCGCTTCGCGCAAATCGCTTCTCACGACCTCGGGCCACTGCCGCCAACCGGCGGGACGACGGTGGTCGAGGAAGAATTCGATCAGCGCCAGCGCCCGGTCCCGCCGGCCGAGTCGGACGAACGCTCCGATGCTCCGGACCTCGTACGGCGTGAACGCCGTCCACGGGGCGCCGTCCCGGCGTTCGCGGAAGAACTCCCAGTAGCGCTCAAACGTGCGTTCCAGCATCTCCCGCGGCAGGATCTCGGCCGCCCCCGTCGGGGAGAGCGCGATCGTCGTCGAGGTCGGATCGAAGTCTCCAAGATCCGCGCAGCCCGGGATCCAGTCGATGCCGTGTCGATCCGTGGCCGCGGCGACGGAAGCCGCCAGATCGCGCCGGAACTCGCGCCGGATCCCGTCGTGACGTTTCGCTTCCTCCTCGTGCCCGAGCTCCCGCGCCAGGAAGACCGCATCCTCGAATCCCCGGAAGGCGAAGAAATCGTCCCAGTAGGAGTGCATCGGCTTCGCGGAGTACCCCTCGTGACTGATCGAGGGCGGGAGAATCCCGAAGAACGGGCGGCGCTCCTCGGTGCGCCACTCCTCGCCCAATCTCTGCCGGCGCAGCGTGTCGAGCCAGTCGGCGGCCGAGGCGACGCGCGGCCACAGGCTCCGAAGGCGATCGCGATCGCCCTCGAAACGGTAGATCTCCGCGATCAGATGGATGAGCTCACCGCTGCTGTCGTGCTCAGGAACCGGGTCGGCGCCGCGATCATCCACGACGCAAGGGACCTTGCCGTTCGGGTACTGGTGGGGCGCGTACCAATCGAGAAATTCGCGCGCGGCATCGCCGTGTCCCATCCGCAGCAGAGCGATCGACGTGAGCGCGCCGTCGCGAATCCACGAACGCCGATAGGACCGCGAGCCCGGTCGGATCGCGGGACCGGAACGGTTCACGAGGATCCAGGCGAGCTGGGCCCGAAGCGTCTCGAGCACCCGGGTCGCGGCGGCGGGCCCCTGGAGGACGACGCGGTCGAGCGTCGCGCGCCACTCGTCCCGGACAGCCTCGAGCTTCCTCTCGACCCATTCACGGGATGGGCTCTCCCCTTCGCCCGGTACGGGGAGTCCGAGGGAGGGGGCGTCGAGGGGATCGGCACCCGGCGGGGTTGATACGACGATCGCCACCTCGGCCGTGTCGCCCGACGCGATCTCGAGCGGATGGGACCAGGCCGCGGACGCCGCCTCGAACGGATCCTCGACGCCCGAGGCGGGTGGAACCTCCCCGTGCCGCAGGAAGTCGTTCACGAGCTCGCCGCCGTCGAACGCGACCGCTCCGAACACGGCCGCCGGGCGAAGACAGCGCACGCTTCCCCCGGGCTCCACCCGTGCCACGACAGGACCTCCCTCGATCCGCCGGATGCGCGCCGTCCCGCCGCGGAGGTTCAACGTCTGCGATGGCGGGTTCACCTGGAACGGTCGCAGCGCGAGGAAGAGCGTCGCCGCGCGCGATTCCGGGCCGAGGTTCGCGACCCGGTAGCGCGCGACGATCGTCGGCGATTCGGACGGTCCGACGGCGAACGCCTCGACGCGCAGCTCAAGATCGCCGAATCGACGCGCGACCGACGGGATGGGAAGCGAACCTTCCGCGAGCGATGTTGTGCCGAGCGCGTCGCTCCAGGTCGCGAGCTCGCCGTCGACGTGAAGAAACGGCTCGATCGAGAACGAGCCCGGTCCCGGTTCCAGTCGGCCGTCCTCGTCGAGCAGCCCTTCCGACACGCCGCCGTCCGTGCCGACGAGCGTCCAGTAGGACTGCTCCCCCAGCATCCCCCGTGGATAGGTGCCGCGGGGCGCGTCGGCGGCGAGCGCCGCGAAGAACGCCTCCCGATTCGCCGACCACGCGAGCGGGCGAAGGGACAGCTCCGCGACCGCGCCCCTAGGCGGGCCGACGGCCTCCGTGCCCTCACCCGGCGGCGCGGCGATGCGAACGTAGTGCGACTCCGTCTCGGGCAGGAAGTGGGGATCGCGGCCGCCGTTCCCCCCGCGCACGCGCCGGACCACCCGCCAGGTCTCACGATCGTCGGAGATCTCGACGGTGTACTCGCTCCACGCCTCCCCGTCGCGCCAGTCGACAACCAGACCGCCGAATTCGCGCGAGGTTCCCAGATCGAGCGCGAGCCAGGGACGCCGGTCGGTCGCCATCGGACGCCAGCACGTGTCGAGATCGCCGTCGATCGCGCGCCCCGCCACCGCCTCTTCTCCCGTGTCGGCGGGCGAGGACGCAAACGCGATCGGCTCCGGAGGCGGGCCGACGACGACCGCAAGCGTGCGGATCGTCAGATCGTCGATCCAGACCGTACCGGTCCCCCCGCTTCCCGCGGTGACCGCGAGCTCGATCGCGGAGATGCGGCGGATCTCCCCACCGCCCGCCGGACCCCAGGCGAACTCGACGTGTCGCTTCTTCGTCGTGAGGCGCGTCCACTCCTCGGGCAGCTCCAGGTCGCGACGCACGCTCCACCAGACGTTCTCTCCCGTCTCGTCGATGAGCTTGAGCTCGAGATGGTTCGGTCCCCCCCGACCGCGGAGACGGAAGTCGATCGCCCAGTTCTCCGGGAGCTCGAGATCCAGCTCGCGTCGCGCGATCGCGTAGCCGCCGCCGGTGAAGGAGAAGTCGAAGCGGAGCGCCGATCCTTCCCAGCCCGGGCCGTCGCTCAGGCGCATCTGCACACCGTCCGCCGGGTGGGTGGTCCACTCGGACTCGGCCTCGAAGTCATCGATCATCCGGACCGCCCCGCCCCCGGGCCCCCGCTCGCCGCCGACTCGCGGGCCGGCGCAGCCCGCGACCATCGCCAGGGTCGCGATCGCCGCGGCCAGGGTCCCCGCCGCGTGTCGCACACTCCTCCGGCGAGGCAGTCCCGCCCCGCGTCGCGTCATCATCGCGCTCCTCCGGTCACCCGTCACTCCTTGAGACCTCCGGAGAGGATCCCCCGCACGTAGGCTCTCTGGAAAATCAGAAACACCACCATCGCGGGGAGAATCGTCAGCACGGAGCCCGCCATCATCAGCTCCGCGTCCTGGACGTGCTCGCCGGACAGGTTCGCCAGCGCCACGGGCAGCGTGTGACGGGCCGAGTCGCTCAGGATGATGAGCGGCCACAGGAAATCGTTCCAGGCGCTCAGGAACGTGAACGTGGCCAGCGTCGCCAGGATGGGCGCCAGGACCGGAAGCACGATCGTCGCGAACAATCGCCACTCCCCCGCTCCGTCAACACGGGCCGCATCAAGGAGCTCATCGGGAATCGTCAGCGCATACTGGCGGACCATGAAGATGCCGAAGACGCTCGCGAGGTACGGCACGATGGCCCCGGTCCACGTGTTCACGAGCCCCATCTCACGCAGCAGCAGAAACAGCGGGAGCATTCCCACCTGGGCCGGAACGACGAGCGCGAGCGCCATTCCGCGGAACACACGGTCTCGTCCCGCGAACGGCAGCTTCGCGAACGCGTACCCCGCGAGGGAATTGATGAGCACCGAAAGCACGGTCGCCGAGACGGCGATCACGGCGCTGTTCAGGAAGTGCCGTGCGAGATCGAGCCGGGTGAAGAGATGGACATAGTGCTCGAGCGTCGGGTGCCGGGGCCAGAAGCGCGGCGGCACGACCGTCGACTCTCCCGCGACCATGAACGACGCCGAGACCATCCAGGCGAGCGGGGCGAGCGTGATGACGGCTCCGAGCCCGAGCACGAGAAACCTCCCTGCGCTCCGCAGCCGGCGACGGGGCCCGATGACGCCCGCGCTCATCTCCGCTGCCCCGCGAAACGCATCTGCACGATCGCCCCGATCAGCGTGATCCCGAGGAGCAGCACCGCAATCGTCGAAGCCTCCCCGATCCGCCACCATCGAAAGCCCTCCTCGTACATGAGCAGGACGAGACTGCGCGTGGCTCCCACGGGGCCGCCCTGCGTCATGACGTACGGCTCCGCGAAGAGCTGGAAGTGCCCGATCATCGTCGTGACGGTCACGAACAGGAACGTGGGGCCGAGCCCGGGCAGGGTCACGTGCAGGAACCGGCGCCAGGAACCGGCGCCGTCGACGGAGGCGGCTTCGTACAGGCTTTCCTCGATCGTCTGCAGCCCGGCGAGGAAGATGAGCATGGCGTAGCCGAAGTTCTTCCACACGGCGAGGAGCACGATCGCCGGCATCGCCCAAAGGGGATCGCCGAGCCAGTCGATCGGGGGGACGCCAATCCAACCGAGCGCGTAATTCAGGAGCCCGTAGTGCGGGTGATAGAGGTAGCGCCAGACGACCGCGACCGCCACGAGCGTCGTGACGACCGGTGCGAAGTAGACGGTGCGGAAGAAGCCGCGGAAGCGGACCGCGCGGGCGTTCAGGAGAAGCGCGGCGGCGAGCGACACGACCACCGTTAGCGGTCCACCGACGACGACGAAGAACAGGGTGTTCTGGACGGCGCGCCAGAATCCGGGATCGACGAGCGCCGTCGCGTAGTTCTTCAACCCGACGAATCGCGCGGTGGACGGGGACCCGATCGCATACACATCGAAGTCCGTGAGACTGAGAAGCAGTCCGGACGTCACCGGCCCGACGAAGAAGACCGCCATCAACAGCAGCGCCGGGGCCACGAACGTCCACCCCGCGCGCCGGCGCCTGCGCTCGAGCGTGTCGATCACGAGGTGCCTTCCTCGGCCGATTCCGCAGCCCGGCGCCGGAGCAACCAACGGCGCTTCTCCAGCAACCGATCGACGTCGGCATCGAGGCGGGCGAGCGCCTCCTCGGCCGTCGCCTCCCCCCGGATCGCCTCCTCGGCTCGGCTCTGCACCCGGAAGGCGATCTGCTCCCATTCGGGGATCTTCGGGGTGGAAACGACGCGCCCGAGCTGCTCGCGGAACGCGGCGATGCGGGAATCGCGGGCGAGCTCCCGCTCCTCCCACGGCTCGACGCGGGCGGGCAGATCGCCGGTCAGACGATAGAAGCGCAACTGGACGTCGGGCCGCGAGAGGTACGTGATGAACCGCCAGGCCGCCTCGGGGTGCCGCGCCCCGCGGAAGACCACGAGGCTTGCGCCTCCCGCCAAGGAGACTCCCGACGCGGGGCCCTCCGGGCCCGGCACGGGCGCGGTCGACCACGCGCCCGCGAGTGAATCAGGCAGGCGTCGCGCCAGCTCGCCGAGGTTCCACGGTCCCGTCAAGAGCGAGGCGATGTGCCCCCGTCCGAACTCCTGGTAGAGATTCCCGATCTCGGCGTTGCCGATCGCGGGCGCGAGACACCTCCGGTACAGGTCGAGCGCGAAGTCGAACGCTCGCCGGAAGGCGGGTTCGGAGAACGCGCCGCGCGTGTCTCCCTCCGCAAGCAGCGGCGAGCCGGCCTGAAGCCCGAGGATGACGGGAAGCGGCCACTCGTTCGCGGGCAGGAACGCCGGGTAGTCCCGCTCGCCGAGGACCGCGCGGACGTCCTCGAGCGCGCGCCGCCACGCGTCCCATGTCGTCGGGAACACCTCATGACCGGCCCGCCGGAAGAGATCGCTCCGGTAGAACAGCACGCGCGTGTCGACGTACCAGGGTACGCCCCACGTGACGCCCTCGACCACGTTCGTCTCCCAGATGCCGGGGAAGAACGTGGCGGGGTCCGCGACCAGCGGCTCGAGCGGCCGGATGGCGTTCAACGCGACGAACTCGGCGATCCACGTGTTTCCGAGCTGCGCGACGTCGGGAGTCGCGCGACCGACGTGGGCCGTGAGGAGCTTCTCGTGGGCCGCCGACCAGGGGATTTGCTGGACATCCACGCGAAGACCGGGATTCTCCCGCTCGAAGTCGGGGACGAGCTCCCGCACGACCTCACCTTCGCGCCCCATCGCCCAGAACCTCACGGTCACGGCCTCGTCGTCACCGCGTGATCCGCAACCGGACACGGCAAGCGCAACGACGAGGGCGACCGCCGGGAACGCGATCGGCCCGCGCGGGGATCTCAAAGCGACTCCGGAATCGAGTCGAGCCACCCCCCTGCGAACCCGGCCGCCCGAAGGCCGCGCACGACGTGTTCGTTGCTCCGCATCGTGCGCCAGACGAGCCGTGAGCGGTGGTTCTCGATCATCGCGAGAATCGGCCCCTGGTCGATCCCGAGGCAGTCGGTGTCGAACCAGCCGAGTGCGGAATCGACGCGGCCGTGCTGAACGGGGACGTCGAGCGTGAACGTCGGATTCAGCGCGTCAAGGAACCCCCACTCTCCGTACACGTTCTCGCCGTACCGTTCGACGATCGCGGTGAGCGTCGGCACCACGATCTCCGGGGCGAACGCGATGGACGCGGCGGCTGCGGACGGACAGATCGTTCCGTCGTCGGAGATTTCCGTGAACGAGGCGCCGCGCGCCCAGTACGTCCGAAACTCGCGGATGCGTCCGTCGATTTCGAACTCCCCGTGCACCGGTCCGTCGCACGCGGTCAGTCCCCAGAGGTCGTCCCCGTAACCGACCCACTCCCCGGGATTCTCGCGGGCGTAGTCGCGCTGAGAGAGCACCGCGCGCCGAGAGTTCTCGAAGTAGTCGGAGCCTCTCTTCCGCATGAACGCATCCCGGATCCCCCGAAAGTCGACCCAGACGTGGGTGAACTGATGCCCGAACAGCGGCGCGAAGCCGAGCTGCTCCCGCCCCTCGAACTCTCCCCAGCGGTACCCGGCGGTCCACGCCTGCCAGGCGGAGGCGTCGACGGCGTGGGTCGGAGACGCCAGCGCGAACAGGTAGACGAGCATCGCCTCGTTGTAGCCTCGCCAGTCGTAGGGAAGATGCCCGCGCTCCGGGGTCCAGCCATGGCCGATCGTCGGCGGGCGCACGGAGGCCCATCTCCAGTCGACCCGGCGGTAGAGGGAGTCGGCGAGCGCACGGATCCGGATCTCATCGGGATCGTCGCCGACGAACCAGGATTGGCAGAAGAACGCCCCGGCGAGCAGCAGCGCCGTGTCGACGGTCGAGAGCTCGACCGTGCCGAATCGGTGACCGGTCCCCGGCTCCAGGAAGTGATAGAAGAAACCGTGGGTGCCCGTGGCCCGGACATCCGACGAGTCCTGGGGTGCCCGCCAGAGGAATTGCAGGGTTCGGAGGACGCGGTCCCGGGCCTCTTCCCGGGAGATCCAACCCCGCTCCGCGCCGATTGGCCACGCGTTCAGCGCGAACCCGGTGGCGGCGACGCTGGCGAAAGATTCCGTGGGAGCCCGATCGGGGGCGAGTCCGGTTTCGGGATGGGTCGTGTCGAGGAAGTATTGGAATGTGCGCTCTTCTAGGGTATGAATGAAACCGGTTTCATGGATTACGCGAGAAGATCGTCCCGCGCCGGGGGTCGACTCCTCCCCGGGTACGGAATCCCCCGACCCCGGCCCCCCGCACCCGGAGACGCCGGCGAGGACGAGCGCGAGAAGCGGCCGGCCTCGTCCCCGGGTGGAGCGACGGCCGGCGCGGGCCTCGGGGAGGTGGAATCTCGGCAACACGGGCAGATTCTCGGGGCTGTCCGAGAGATCGCGCAACCCCAATCCGGGGAAGCGCGGGAGGAGAACGACCCATGACGGAGGGAAGAGGACGACGCGCATGGCGGTGGGTCCGCTGGGGGATCTACGCCGCCATCGTCCTGATCATCTGGATCTACCGTCCCGGCGGCGGACGGGCTCTTCCCGATTGGATTCCCGGGCGGACCGGCGGGACATCGCAGGCTCCGGCCGCGTCGCTCGTGGTCACCGGGGGCGATCTCGCCCCCGATCTCATTCCGCGCTTGCTCGAGCAGTACGGCCGCGACCACCCGAGCCTGTCGATCGAATCCCGCTCCGGGGGGACCAACCGCGCCCTCGAAGCCCTGGGGGCCGGCCGGACCGGTGCGGCGTTCCTCTCCCGCCCGCCGACTCCCGACGAGCAGGCCCGGTTTCGCGAGGCTCGGGGCGATACGGTTCTCTGGTTCCCGGTGGCGGTCGGTGGCCTCGTCCTGCTCGTCGCCGAGATCTCGACCATGGAGTCGCTCGACACGGGCGAGCTCCTCGATCTCGTGCGCGGCGTGCCGTCCCCGCGAGCTCCGCGCCTCTTCGCCGCGGACCCGAACCGGGGAACCTGGGCGGCTCTGCGCGCGGCCCTGGCAGGGAACGGTCCGGTCCCCGGCGAGGACGAGCCCGCGAGACACCCGGGAGTGACGTTTCTGCGCGGACCGGCCGAGGTGGTGGAGACGATCCGGGCCGAACCCGCGGGAGTCGGCCTGGTCTCCACGCTTGCCCTGGCCGAGCTTCCCCCCGCGGGCACGCGGGCCCTGCCGCTGAGCGTCCGCCCCGGGAGCCCGCCCGTGCCTCCGGACTACGAGACGATCGGAACCGGCGCGTATCCGCTCCATCACCGCTTGTTCGTCGCCTGCCTCCCTGGCGAGGACATTCAGGCGGCGATGCTCGTGACCCACTTCGTGAGCGACGCCGGGCAACGACAGGTCGAACGCGCCGGCCGGCTTCCCGCCCGGCGGACGGCCCGGGAGATCCTTTTGAACCGGGACCCGGTCGAGGAAAGGAGCCCGTCATGAGAGCTAGCCTGTTCCTTCTGGCCACGTTGCTCCTCGTCGGTGGTGCGGGGGGCGCGTCCGCCGCGTCCCGCACCTACGGCCTCGACGAGGACCCCGTTCGTCTCGGCCGCAAGGCGCTCGACGAGGGTCGTCTCGGCGAGGCGCGCGCACTGCTGGAGCGCGCGGTCGCCGAGGAGTACAGAATCCCCGAGTCGAAGCTGGGGTTGGCGCGCGTCGCGGTCCTCGAGGGTCGGTGGGTCGACGCGGAGCCGCTCCTTCGGGAAGCGATCGCCGCGCGGGGAGATCGCGCCTACCCCGAGGCGCAAGCCGAGCTCGGTTTGCTCCTCCTGCGATTCGGCCGGGACGCCGAGGCGCGTCAGGAGCTCGAGCGCTCTCTCGAGGGCGACGGTGATCTCTGGGCCGCGCACTACGGCCTGGCCCGACTCGAGCTCGACGCCGAGCGGTGGCCTCAAGCCCGCCGACGCGTCGAACGGGGTCAGCGCGCCCGCGGCATGCGTGAGGGGGAGGATCGCTACCACTTCGCCCTCGCCCGGCTGAGACTCAGCGAGGGAGACGTCGACGGTGCGGAGATCTCCGCGCTGCGCGCTCTGAATCTCAACGCGGCGGAGCCGGAGTACGCCGCCCTCGTCGGTCGCATCTCCGAGCGGAAGGGGTCGCCCTCCCTCGCGATCGACGCGTACGAGAAAGCGCTCGCGGTGCCGGGCACCGTGCCGACCGCCCCGATGATGCACACGCTCGGACGCCTCTACGCCAAGGTGGAACGGTACAACGAGGCGCGTGATCGCTACCAGCGCGCGGCCGCCATCGACTCCACGTACGCGCCCGCACTCCGCGATCTGGCCGACCTTTTTCGTCGCGCGAATCGACACGATCAGGCGGCGCGCACCTATCTGCGGTACGTCCTGCTCGAGCGGGAGGACGTCGACGCGCTCGTGGCGCTGGCTGAATCGTGCCTCGAGATCGGTCGCCCGGGGCAGGCGCTCGAGGCGGCCGAGACGGCGCGCGCGCTCGCACCCGACCGGGCCGACGTCCGGTTCGCATACGCGCGCGCCGGACTCCGATCGGGCGACGACGAGGCCCGGGACCGCGCCGCCGCTCTCTTCGCGCAGTTGCCCGCCGACGCGGAGGTCTCCCCCGACGATCTCGTCTCACTCGCGAAGTGGCGGATGAAGCGAGGAGATTTCGACACGGCCCGCGAGGACCTCGGGCGGGCGATCGAGCTCGATCCGGAGAACGCGGACGCGTACTTCCAGCTCGGCATGATCGCAATGCGCTCCGGCCATTCCGCCGCCGCGATCGCCGGCTTCGGGAAATCTGCCGAGCTCAGACCCGATTCCGCGATCGATCACATGAACCTCGGCATTGCCCACTACCAGGCGTCGCATCTCCCCGAGGCCATCGCGGCGTTTCGAGCCGCGGTCGAGCGACGAAGCGATCTAAACGCGGCACGGCTGCTGCTCGCCCAGGCGCTCGCCGTGCGCGGCTCGATCGACGAGGCCGACGCCGAGTACGCACGGGTACTGGAGGCGGACCCCGACGAAGCGAAGGCGCTCCGCGGCCGCGGCTTCTGCGCAATCCGGCGGGCCAGCTACGAGCGGGCAGCCGGATTCTACCAGGCCGCAACGACGGCGGATCCCGGCAACGCCGACGGGTGGGCCGGCTTGGGGAACGCCCGGCTGGGAATGGAGCAGTGGGATGGCGCGCGCGCGGCATACGAGCGCGCCGCCGCCATCGATCCGAACAACATCGCCCTGAAGAGGGGGCGCGAGCTTCTCGAGCAGGCGGCGCCGAAGTCCGGATCGGAGTGACCGGGCGGTCTCACGGCGCAAGTCGCAGGTTTCGGAGGGCAGCGACCGGTTCACCGCCGGTCGATCGAGAGGAGTAAGCTGGAATGTCCGGATTTCGGAACTGGATCTTGATCGTGGTCTTCGTGATCTCGGTCGTCATCTCGTGGTTCATATGGGATCGCTCCCCCGAGTACATCCGGCAGGGTGGACCGCTGCTCGTCTTCGGCCTCACCCTCCTGTTCCTGGCGTTCACGTTCGGGCTCGAGCGGCTTCTCGTGCTCTGGCGGGCCGGGGGTCGGGGCGGGGTGCCGCAGTTCATCCGGAACGTCAAGCAGGCGGTGCACGGTGGGGACTTGTCGGCTGCGATCGAAGCCTGTCGTCGTCAGGGGGGGTGCCTCGCCAACGTCGTAGGGGCGGGGCTCGAGCGTTTCGCGGAGACCGACGATGAGGCGGGCGACCCGAAGGAGCGGATCGACGAGACGCGTCGCGCAATCCGGGAGGCGAGTGCGCTGGAGACCCCACTTCTCGAGCGCAATCTCACCGCCCTCTCGACGATCGCCTCGATCGCGACGCTCGTCGGGCTGCTGGGGACGACGATCGGCATGATCCGCGCGTTCCGGGCGATGTCGCACGCCGGCGCGCCGGACGCGACTCAGCTCGCACTGGGAATCTCGGAGGCGCTCGTCAACACGGCTCTGGGCCTGACGACGGCCGTCGTCGGCACCGTCCTCTACAACTACTTCGCGACCCGGGTGGACGCCTTCCGCGACACGATGGACGAGACGTCGTTCACGGTCGTCCGACTCCTGGAGTCGCGAAAGGAGTCGTAGGCCGTGGCCAGACGATCCGGAGTTCGCATCGATATGACTCCGATGGTCGACGTGGCGTTTCTGCTGCTGATCTTCTTCATGTCGACCACACAGTTCAAACCGGCCGAGCACGTAGCGGTAGAGCTCCCGGCGTCGCGCTCCGAGATCCACGTCCCGGAGACGGGCACGATTATCCTCACGGTCACCGAGGCAGGACGGATCTTCATCTCGTCCGAGGCCGGCGTCGACGCGCAAGAGCTCGGACGGTACGACGTCCTCAACACCGTGGTGGCCTGGCGGGGTCGCAACCCGGCTGCGGTGGTCGTGGTGAAGGGCGACAAGGATGTCGACTTCGGGACGATCGCCGACGTCATGGACGCGCTCGCCGAGGCGAAGACTCTCCGCTTCAATCTGATGACGGATTTCGAGCGGCGGACCCCGCCGCCCGAGGTCTCGGACGCGGACGAATCGAGGAGAGGGTGATGAGCGCCGATTTCGAGCCGCGCGAGAATCCGGCACCCGACGACGAGTTCGGACCGCCGCCCCGGCGGAAGCGCCCGGGAATCCGCATCGACATGACCCCGATGGTCGACGTCGCGTTCCTGCTGCTCATCTTCTTCATGGTCACGACCGTGTTCCGCCGACCGCTCGCGATGGAAGTGAACATGCCCGAGCCCGGGGCCAAGGTCGAAGTCGCCGAGTCGAACGTGATGACCGTCTGGATCGCCGAGGACGAGAGCCTCGTCGTTCGACACGGCAAGCGGACGCCGACCGCGATGGTCTGGGACGGGCTCGATCCGCTCTTTCGCGCCGCGGCCGAGGAAAACCCCGAGCTCGTCATCCTCGTGAAGATCCACCGTGCGGCGCGCTACGAGCGGATGGTCGACATGATGGACACGCTCGAGGATGCGGGAATGCAGCGGTTCAGCCTGATCCCCCAGAACGAGGACGACATGCCGCGGCCGGAGGGATCGCCATGAGCGGGCGCGACCCGATGCACATACCGTGGGCGTTCTCGCTCGCGGACGCGCCGCATCTGCCCATCACGGGAGATGCCCACCCTCTCCGGCGGGAGGCGCCGAAGTGGCTCGGGTGGGCGAATGGCAGTGCTGTCGCAGTGGGTCTCGTCCTGTTCGGCGCGTGGTGGTTCTGGACCCACTTCCGCCCGGAGCCGTCTCCGCCGAGAGAGATCCGGATCGTCCGCTACACCGAGCTCGGCGTGCCCCCGTCCATTGCCAAGCCGGCGGCGCCGCAGATCAACGTCGCCGAGGCCGTGGCCCGGGTCGCGCCGCCCCCCGAGATCGGCGTTCCCGAGCCCGTTCCCGACGAGCTCGCGACGAGCCGCACGATCGCGACCGTCGCCGAGATGGCGGAAGCTCTCGTCCCGATCACCCTCGAGGATCTGGGGCTGGGCGGAGGCGATTCCCTCGTGGTCGATCTCGACATCGCTTCATCCCCCACCCCGGACGAGTTCGTCGCGGTCGAGGAGGAACCGATACGGATCAGCATCGACCCTCCGATCTATCCCGAACTCGCGCAGGCGGCCGAGATCGCGGGAACGGTTCTCGTGCGGGCGCTCGTCGGCAAGGACGGTCGTGTCCACGACTGCTTCGTGGTCGAGGGGCCGGAGGTTCTGCGCGAGGCGGCGTTGGTGAGCGCGCGCACGGCCGTTTTTCGCCCCGCGCTCCTGCAGCACCGGCCTGTCGAAGTGTGGATTCTCATGCCGGTGACGTTCCGGATGCAGTGAGGGCCGTGAGGGAGCCGACTCGCCAGGGAAGGGAATCTCCATTCTTACGCAGATGGCGGTCAAGGGATGACGGCGCGACCCCTGGCCCAACTCCGGCCCAATTCTCGGCCCAATTCGGACGAAAAACTTGGGCCGCACCCGCGGTCGGTTGGGCCGAGCCAGGCGCTGCCGGGGAGCCACCCTTCCCTCCCACCCGGAGCTTCTGGATCTGCAATCGATCCGGCCAAGATGTAGCGGCAGCTCAGCCCCGAGAAGAAGCGCATGTTCCAGGATTCGATCTTCCCCGAGGGCGTGGCTTTTGCCGGGCAAAAATTTCGAACACCCGTAACCGCATCATTCCTTGAGGGGTTACGCGATCTCCAGGAGGCGGATACCGGTTTGGCGTCCCCAACGGGAGTCGAACCCGTGTTGCCGCCGTGAAAGGGCGGTGTCCTAGGCCTCTAGACGATGGGGACGCCTCAGGGTGGGCGCGTCGGGGTCGTCGGGGACAATCCCGCCCGCCCGAACCGATGGAAACTACCAGCGCCTTCGGAGGAGTGTCAACCGGGGCCGCAGATGTCGCGCCGCCCGTCACGAGCGAGAAGGTCCACCGGGGCCGCAGATGTCGCGCCACCCGTCACGAGCGAGAAGGTCCACCGGGGCCGCAGATGTCGCGCCGCACATCCGGTCGCGCGTCCGGCTCCGCTTCCGACGCCGCGCGGCCGTTTCCGCCGCACCTCGGGGATCTCATCCGACACCGCACCGTCGGGCGCTGTCGGCCCCTACCGACTGCGAAGGACCTACATCTGCCGGTAGACGCCGATCACTTTGCCGATGATCTGGAAGTCCTCGCGATCGTCCACGCGGATGGGATCGAAGGCCCGGTTCTCGGGGTGCAGCCAGAACCCGGTGGAATCGCTCTGGAACCGCTTGACCGTTGCCTCCTCGCCGAGTCGGGCGGCGACGATCTCTCCGACCCGGGCGGTCTCTTGAGAGCGAACGATGACGAGATCCCCGTCGAGGATCGCGGCGTCCCGCATGGAGTCTCCTTCCCCGCGGAGGAGGAAGGTCTCCCCGCTCCCCACCAGGCCCTCGTCGAGCACGAAGGACCCGGCGTGATTCTCCACCGCGAGTACCGGCATCCCAGCGGCGATGCGACCGATCAGCGGCACCAGTCGGGCTCCGCGCAGATCGGGCCGGTCGGCGATCTCGATCGCCCGGGACTTGCCCTTCTCACGGCGGATGAAGCCCTTCCTCTCGAGCGCCGCCAGGTGGTCCTCGACCCCTTTGGTGGATCGGATGCCGAAACGCTCTCCGATCTCGCGAATCGTCGGCGGGAGCCCCCGCCCGTCGATCTCGTCCCGAAGATAGTCGAGAATCTCGGCCTGCCTCGCCGTGAGCGAATGCTCGGTCATCGCGCGGCCCCTCCCCGGGAGCGCTCGGCTCCCGACGTCAGGATTCCCATGGATCCGGACGATCTGTCCAGCCCGGACCCGGACGATGGTCACCGATTCGGGACGAAGGGCGGCGGCCTCGGAGTGTGGGCAAGCATGATGTGAAGCGGGAAAGGTGACCTACCGCCCTCCGACCCGATGCGATGACCTCAGAGATGCCCCCCCCTGCCCCCACCGGGACCCGCGCTGTCCGGGGTCTCGTCGGGGCCTTCCCCTGTCGCGGGGTCGGTCTCCTTCGGGGCGAGAGCCCGCGGCCCGACGGGCGGCCTCCCGGAGGAGGGCCGAAGCCCGAGGTCCCAGGGGAAGACCGTCTTTGGATTGAGCGCCGTCCGCCGACCTCCTCGGTTCCCTTGTCGCCCCATCCGTCTTCTCCGGTCGTGGTTCACGACGGCGAATATACTAAACGCACGTCTAGTTGTCCACCCCAAATCACCCTCCGGGGAGAGGTCGGTTGACGTTTCGGCCCCGGAGGTCCATAGAGGCAATGGATCGGGGTCTGCCCCCGCCAACGGCCGTCGGGGGAAGGCCCGGGTCGGCCACCGGGGCACGTGCCGCAAGGCGTCCGGTTGCAAGGACTTGGGTGCTGTGCTACGCTGCGGCGCTTCTGGTGGGTCCCGGCCGACTGAATGGAGGCTCCCGGGGATGATGAAACGGGATTTGGTGACCTACGGACTCCTCCTGCTCCTCTGCCCCACCGCCGCACTCGGAGACGACATCACGGTCTCGACCGGGCAGTCCATCACGGCGGCACTCGCCGGGGCCGTCCCCGGCGATCGTGTGCTGGTCCAGGCCGGCACCTACACCGAAACCGTGCTTCTGGTCGACGGCGTGCAGCTCCTGGGGGGCTACGACGCCACGTTCACCGATGCGAACCGCGACACGTTCGGCGTCGTGACGACGATCGACGGGCTCGGGGTCGGTCCCGCCCTGATCTCCGATCCCATGGTCAGTGACAGCACGCTCGTGGATCGCTTCATCTTCACGGGCGGAGGGGGACCCCAAGGGGTCGGCGTTCTCGTCGAGGGGGGAGCTCCCGTCTTCACGAACAACCTGATCACGGGAAACCTCGATCCCGGTGTCGCCGGCGGCGTGTACGTGCACAGCGGATCGAACGCTCGATTCGAGAACAACGAGATCCGAGACAACTCCTCCCTCGGCTCGGGGGGGGGGATGCGCGTGGAATTCTCCAACGCAGTCCTGGTCGGCAATACCTTCGAGAACAACCACGCGGTGAACTTCGGAGGCGGCCTGTATGCCGTCGGCTCCTCGGTCGCGTGCACCTCCAACGTGTTCCGCAACTGCACCGTCCAGGAGGCGTCCGGTGGCGGTGGCGGAGGGGTGCTCCTTCAGTCGAGCATGTCCGGCTCCTCGTTCCGGAACAACACATACGACGACTGCTTCGGGGCCTTCGGAGGAGGTGTGTACGTTCGGGACCGTTCGGTCGCCACCTTCGAGGATGACCGATTCGTCGACTGCACCTCGGCCAACGACGGCGGGGGCATGGC